>CAYNDY010000020.1:0-6617 GCA_964396105.1 uncultured Muribaculaceae bacterium | reverse complement strand
ACAATATGAAAAAGTCAGTATGTCTGTACTTCCAGGTACATCAGCCGAACAGGTTGAGGCAATACAGGTTCTTCGATATAGGAAAGAACTCCCACTATTACGATGACTTTACCAACCGCACCATCGCCCGCAGAATAGCCAAGAAGTGCTATCTGCCTATGAATCAGCTTCTTCTGGAGCAGATCCAGGCTCACAAGGGCGCATTCAAGGTGGCATTCTCCATCACCGGCACGGCTCTCGAACAGTTCGACCGCTACTGCCCGGAGGTCATCGACAGCTTCAGAAAACTTGCTGAGACCGGCTGCGTCGAGTTCCTTTCCGAGACCTACTACCACTCCCTCGCCTCCCTTGCAAGCGAGCAGGAGTTCACCCACCAGGTCCTCAAGCACAAGGCTGCGATTGAGCACTATTTCGGCGTCACTCCGACCACCTTCCGCAACACAGAGCTCGTCTACTCGGACGACATCGCCGAGATGGTCAGCCGCCTCGGATTCAAGACCGTCCTCACCGAGGGCGCAAAGCACATCCTCGGCTGGCAGAGCCCGAACTATGTTTACAAGTCTGCGGGGAAGCACCCTGTGAAGCTTCTTCTGAGGAACAGCGGGCTTAGCGACGACATCGCGTTCCGCTTCTCAGACCGCGGCTGGGAGAACTGGCCGCTCACCGCTGAGAAATTCCTCGACTTCCTCAAGGCCGGCGACGGCGAGACAGCCAACCTCTTTATGGACTACGAGACTTTCGGAGAGCACCAGAGCGCAGCAACGGGAATCTTTGATTTTATGCGTTGCCTCCCTTCAGCAATCATCTCAGACGGCACCTTCGAGTTCGTGACCCCGTCCCGCGAGGCCAGAAAGCACAAGGCCGTTGGCGTGCTCGACGTTCCGGACACCATTTCCTGGGCAGACGAGGAGAGGGATCTTTCCGCCTGGCTCGGAAACGAACTCCAGAACGAGGCGTTCGGCAAGCTCTACTCGCTTTCAGAGAAACTCGCCCTTCTCAACGACGCTGACCTCTGGTCAGACTACGGCCACCTTCAGGAGAGCGACCACTTCTACTATATGTGCACGAAGTACTTCTCCGACGGCGCCGTCCACAAGTACTTCAACCCGTACGACACCCCGTACGAGGCATTTATCAACTATATGAATGTTCTGTCTGACTTTATGCTCCGTGTTGACCAGGCACTGGCCGCAAAGTAATCAGACATAATTATAAGGAATAAACACAGTTAAATGGAACTTCAGAAAATTAAACCGGACTACCTGTTTGAAGTCAGCTGGGAAGTCTGCAACAAGGTAGGCGGCATCTATACGGTTATCGCGACCAAGGCCCTGAACCTCAAGGCCGACCTCAAGCGCCACCACATCCTCATCGGCCCTGATGTGTGGATGCACACGGCAAGTAACCCCGACTTCATCGAGGACCCGCTCCTTTTCAAATCCTGGAAAGCCGCAGCGGCAGCCGAAGGCCTTAGGGTCAGAATCGGAAAATGGAACGTGCCTGGTCACCCGATAGCCATTTTGGTGGACTACAAGCAGTTCATCACCTCTCAGAACGAGATTCTCACGAAATACTGGGAGGAATTCCGGGTGGACTCTCTTGCCGGAAACTGGGACTACAAGGAATCGGCTCTCTTCGGCTATGCCGCCGGAAAGGTGATCGAGAGCTTCTACAAATACAACCTCTTCCCTTCCGACAAAGTGGTGGCTCAGTTCCACGAGTGGATGACAGGAGCGGGTCTTCTCTACATCAAGCACACGGGACTCCCGATTGCGACGGTGTTCACGACCCACGCGACCGTCATCGGACGCTGCATCGCCGGCAACAATCTTCCGCTCTACGACGCCCTTGACAGCTACGACTCCGACGCCAAGTCCCGCGAGTTCAATGTCACCGCGCGCCACTCCCTGGAGAAAATCTCCGCCCAGCGCTCCGACGTCTTCACCACGGTGAGCGAAATCACGGCCACCGAGTGCGAGAAATTCCTCGGCCGCAAGGTGGATGTCATAACCCCTAACGGCTTCGAGAACAGCTTCACTCCTTCAGAGGAGGAATATCCGCTGAGGCGCAAGGCGGCCCGCGAGAGGCTTATCTCTGTCGCAAGCGCAATGAGCGGCGAGGCTGTCCCTGCCGATGCCCTCCTTATGTGCATCGGAGGACGCTATGAGTGGAAAAACAAGGGAATCGATGTCTTTATCGACGCCCTTGACCGTCTCAACCGTTCCGACTACGCGGGCCGCAGCATCCAGGCCTTCATAATGATTCCTTCAGGCCACAAGGGCGCTGACAAGGAGCTCGCCGCAAAACTCTCCGGAGCGTCTTCGTCCTACACGACCCAGGTCTCCCACGTTCTTATGAACCCGGAATATGACCAGATTACCCGCCGCCTGGGGGAGCTCGGACTTGACAACGGCGCCTCTTCCAAGGTCAAGGTCTATTTCATCCCGTCCTATCTCAACGGGAACGACGGCATCCTCAATATGCCGTACTACGACCTTCTCAACGGAATGGACCTCGCCCTCTTCCCTTCATACTACGAGCCGTGGGGCTACACTCCGCTGGAGTCCCTCGCATTCAAGGTTCCTACCCTCACGACCTCCCTCGCGGGATTCGGCCTCTGGGTGAGAAGCCACTACGGAAAACAGCATCCGGGCATCACCGTCGTAACCCGCAACGACTCCAACTACAACAATGTCGTCGAGGAAACGGTGGGCAGGATTCGTGAAATAGCCTCGCTTACTTCCGAGACGAGAGCTGAATATATGGCAAACGCCAAGGAAGTGTCGGAGATTGCGCTCTGGGAAAACAACATCAAATACTACAAGGACGCATATTCCTTGGCATTGAACAAAGTAATAGCAGAAAAAGGAGCATTCCCGGAGTTCAGGGATGAGAAACCAATGGAATACAAGAAGATAGAAGTAAATCAGCCGTCGTGGAGCAGCGTTTTCGTGTCAAGGCATCTGCCTGAGTCGCTCAAGGACCTCGAAATCCTTTCAAAGAACCTCTGGTGGTGCTGGAACGAGTCGGCCAAGAATCTTTTCAAGTCAATAGACCCGGCAAAGTGGAAGAGCTGCGGTGAGAACCCTATCGCCCTTCTGGACAGGGTCAGCCTCAAAAAGTTCAAGTCCCTGAGCGAAAACCCCGAGTTCCTCGCGCAGCTTAAGACCGTAAAGGACGAATTTGACGCCTATATGGCCCAGAAAGAGAAGAGAACTTCTCCGTCAATCGCCTATTTCTGTATGGAATATGGTCTGGACACATCTCTGAAGATATATTCCGGCGGTCTCGGCATCCTTGCGGGCGACTACCTCAAGGAAACCTCCGATATGAACGTGAACCTTGTGGCAGTGGGACTTTTCTACCGCTACGGCTACTTCACCCAGATTCTTTCAGCTCAGGGCGCTCAGGTTTCAAAATATGACGCACAGGACTTTATGAAGACTCCTGCGGAGCCTGTTCGCGACGCCGAGGGCAACTGGGTCACCGTGCGCATCGCCTTCCCGGGCCGCAACATCAACGCCCGTCTGTGGCTCGTAAAAGTCGGCAGGACAGACCTTTACCTTCTCGACACCGACTATGAGGACAACCTCCAGGAGGACAGGGAAGTGACCTACCACCTCTACGGAGGCAACTGGGAGAACAGGCTCAAGCAGGAGCTTCTCCTGGGTGTCGGCGGCATCAGGGCCCTTCGCAAACTGGGTCTCCATCCGCAGGTATATCACTGCAACGAGGGCCACGCCGCATTCATCGGCATCGAGAGGCTCCGCGAATACATCGAGAAAGAGAATCTTACGTTCGCAGAGGCTATGGAGGTAATCCGCGCCTCATCCCTCTACACAACCCATACGCCGGTCCCTGCAGGACACGACGCGTTCGACGAGGGACTTCTCCGCAAATACATCGGCCACTATCCTGACCGTCTCAAGATCAGCTGGGAGACCCTTATGGGACTGGGAAAACTCAACGGCGCCGACCCTAACGAGAAGTTCTCTATGAGCAACCTCGCAGCGAACATCTCCCAGGAGGTGAACGGAGTTTCCTGGCTGCACGGCAAGGTGAGCCAGGAGATTTTCGCCCCTATGTATCCGGGCTATCTGCCTGAGGAACTGCACGTAAGCTATGTCACCAACGGTGTCCACTATCCGACCTGGACGGCTGCCGAGTGGAAGGAAATCCACTCCAAGGTGTTCGGTGACGCGTTTGCGACGCACCACTACGACAAGACCTGCTTCGAGGGCATCTATCAGGTTCCTGACGAGACGGTCTGGAAGGTCCGCACTTCGCTCCGCAAGAAGCTCATCGCCGAGATCAAGACCCGTCTTTCAGACACAACGGCTGCGAACCACTACTCTCCGCGCCAGATTGTCACCATCAAGGAGACTCTCCGCGATGACGTGCTCACAATCGGATTCGCACGCCGCTTCGCGACATACAAGCGTGCCCACCTTCTTTTCCGCGACCTCGACCGTCTGGACGAGATTGTGAACAACCCGGAGCGTCCGGTTCAGTTCATCTTCGCCGGAAAGGCCCATCCTGCCGACAAGGCCGGCCAGGACCTCATCAAGATGATTGTGGACATCTCCAAGCAGGACCGCTTCATCGGAAAAATCGTCTTCGTTCCGAACTACGACATCACCCTCGCCAAGTATCTCGTGCAGGGAGTGGATGTGTGGATGAACAACCCTACAAGGCCTCTCGAGGCATCCGGAACTTCCGGAGAGAAGGCTGCGATGAACGGCGTTATGCACTTCTCCGTTCTCGACGGCTGGTGGGTTGAGGGCTACAAGCCGGGCTGCGGCTGGGCTCTCCCGATGGAAAGGACCTACGACGACCAGAACTACCAGGACGAGCTCGATGCTGCAACTATCTATGCGACAATCGAGAACGAAATAGCTCCGACCTTCTATGCGAAGGACCCTGCAACCGGCAGGTCAACTTCCTGGATTGAGTATGTGAAGAACACAGTGGCTCAGGTGGCCTGCAACTTCACCACCAACAGGATGCTCACCGACTATGTGAACCAGTACTACAACCCGCAGAGCGCCCGTTACGAGTCCATCATCGCGGACGACTACCGCCTCGCACGCGAAATCGCTTCCTGGAAGAAGAGGCTTCGCCGCGCGTGGAGCCAGATTGAGGTGGTTTCCACCACAAAACCTGACAGCGCCGCAGGAAACGTTTCCATCGGACACGAGTACAAGGCCGACGTCGTTCTCAACATCGGCGACCTCGACCCGCAGGAGATCGGAGTCGAGTTCCTTTTCGCAACTCAGGACGCGAAGAACAAGATGCACATCGTGGAGAAATACGAGTGCACACCAGTAGAGAGCGGCGACGGAGTTGTGAAATACGAAGCATCCATCCTTCCTGAGACAACGGGAGTCTATCAGGTGGCAGGCCGAGTTTACGCAAAGAACCCGCTCCTGCCTCACCGCCAGGACTTTGAGCTCGTAAGATGGCTGTAGTAGCCACAGGCTTTTTTGACGGAGTGCACCTCGGGCACCGCAGCGTAATTCGGCAACTGGTCGATGAAGCTCGGTCGCGCGGGGTGCGCTCCGTAGCCGTTACGTTCAGTCCCCACCCGAGGGCGGTCCTCCAGCAGGACGCTTCGCAGCTGCGGCTCCTAACTTCCTTTTCCGAAAAGCGCGCGATGCTGCTTTCTCTCGGGGTTGACGCCGTGGAGGTAATCCCGTTCACAAGGGAGTTCGCTTCGCTTTCGGCCCAGGAGTACATCCGGGACTATCTCGTCGGCCGCTTCGGCTGCACGGCGATGGTCTTCGGCTACGACAACCGTGTGGGCTCAGACGGCGCGGACGCCGCAGCGGTGCGAACGGTTGCCGAGTCTTTAGGGGTGGAAATCATCCCCGCCGCCGCAGTCGGGGACATCAGTTCAACGAAAATCCGCGCCGCCCTTTCGAAGGGCAGGGTGGAGGACGCAGGAGCGATGCTCGGCTACGACTATTTTCTCAACGGAGTCGTTGTGGAGGGGGAGCGCCTCGGACGCCGCATAGGTTTCCCGACAGCGAATATGCAGCTCTATGAGCCGCTGAAACTGACCCCGCAGGGGGGAGTGTATCTCGTGCGGGTTGAACTGCCCTCAGTCCCGGAAGGAATCGGGGCGTTTGCAGGTGAAGGCTTCCTCCCTGGCGCCTCAGCGGGCATTTCCGCAGCCTCAGATGGCATTCCATCCGGCATTTCAACAGGCGTTTCGGCCGGCTCCCCGGTGCTTTACGGAATGTGCAACATAGGCTCACGCCCCACAGTAAACTCCGGCACCAACATAACGATAGAAACCAACATCTTCAATTTCGACCGCGACATCTACGGCCTCCCGCTGCGGATAAGTTTCCTGCGACGCTTGCGCTCCGAAGTGAAATTCGACTCAGTCCAGGCTCTCTCCGCCCAGCTCTCCGAGGACCGGCGCCTCTGCGAGAAACTCGTTGCAGATTTCGCCTGAGCCTCCGCTCCGACTGCAACTTCGTTTGTCTGATTCCCGCTTGCGAAGCCCTTATATTTCATCAGCCGCCCTTGACGGCTGATTTTTTTTGACCTATAGGTCGCTTTTTATTGTGCAACTCCATCGCCTTATTCAGCCCTGTCTTTCCAGACCTTCA
>CAYNDY010000019.1:0-18195 GCA_964396105.1 uncultured Muribaculaceae bacterium | reverse complement strand
CAGACGGGAAACTATTTCCTCGTCTATCCTTACTCGGCAGCGGGAAGCTCAACGGTTTCTTCCTCCGCCATCACGCTCACCATCCCTGCCGCGCAGACAGCGGTGAAAGGCTCCTTTGACCCTGCCGCCGCCATTGCAGTGGCCTCCGGCACAGATTGCTCCGCAGGTTTCTCCTTCAAGAATGCCCACACCCTTTTCAAGGTCACCGTTCCCGAGAACTTCGGCGCTGACATCGCTTCCATCAGCATTTCAGCCAACACCGAGGGCGAGAAAATAGCAGGCGAGTGCACTGTCACGTTCGCTTCCGAGCCGGTCATAACCCCGACATCCAACGCCGTCGGCGAGATTACTCTCAGCGGCAAGGACGGAGCCGCTCTTGAGCCCGGAGACTACTACATCGTTGCCTCTCCTGCAAGTGTCGCTGCGGGCATCAATGCCAACTACATCGGCACCGACGGAAGAGTCTATTTTAAGTTCTCAACCCAGCCGGTGCAGTTCAAAAGGAACACAATCTATGACCTCGGCGCTCTTGTCTCAAAGGCCGGGACAACTCTCTCTCTTAATTCGAAGTACTACACCGAAGGTGAGTCATACGTTTATGGCGGAAGGGAAAACAACTTCCCCGCGACCGTTTCGGACATCACGGGGGCCGCTTTCACCAGTTTGCCTAAAGGATGGAACGCACGATTGGAGAGCGACCGTCTCGTGGTAATCCCTGCGTCGGATTCCGAGGCCGGGACCTATTCCATCCAGCTTTTCGCATACGCTGAAGGCGCGAAGGCCGACATCTACACCTTCTCCTTCAAGTATGACCCGACCTACATCCTCTACGACGACTTTGCAGGCTCAGACATCGACGACCGCTACTGGAGAAGGTACAACGACTACAATAACTCCCTCTGGAACTGGTTCCAAACCGGGGATGAGGCTCAGTCTCCTGTCTCCGGCGGAAAACTTCAGCTCAAGGCTGTGTATGAAGACGGCACTTATAAGACCGGTGCTGTAACGGGACAAAATAAACTCGAGTATAAGACTCCGTTCAGGATTGATTGCCGGGCTGCAATGTCAACACGCCAGTCAGGTTTTTGGTGTTCAATCTGGACTGTGCCGTCTACAGGTTATCAGAACGGTGAAATCGATATTATGGAGGCTGGTGACAGTTACACAGACACCGAATTTTCTTCAAAGGCTTACTACAATTGTCATACGCCATATACTCTGAATACTCCGTCCTCGAGTCAAGATCAGACTCAACGCGGCAGCTCAGCACTTGGTGATCTCACCGGCTATCACACCTACTCTGTGGAAGTTACCGATGAAGCTCTCGTGTGGTATGTTGACGGTGTAAAGGTTCACTCCTACACCAATATAAAGCACTCGACCACCGACAGCGCATACGCGAACGCTGCCGAATCCACGACCAATTCAGCGGGAGAGACAATATATCCGAAGGCGAATTATCTCAAAAACTATCCGTTTACTCAAAATGTCTATTTCGCGATTTTTGACATCGCGGTCGGAGGCAGTTTCGTGGAAGGCGAGAATGACAAGGCAGCTGTTCCTGCGTCCGAGGGCTTCAAGTCACAGTTTGACATAGATTGGATTAAAATCACTAAAATAAAATAGCTATGAAATACACACGCACCATATTCGCGCTGGCAGTTCTCGGCGCATCGCTCATCTCCTGTTCAAGGTCGCTTTCACCTGTAGAGGGGCTTCAGAACCTTGACTCAGAAGTTGCGAAACTCAACAACAATATCGCTGTCATTCAGGCAGTGGGGCTTGGTGAAGTTATAAACTCGGTCAAGTCCAACGGCTCAGACTACAGCATCCTTCTCTGCAACGGCAGGGAACTCTCCCTCAGCGGCAGCATAAGTGCAAACGCTCCTGAAATCTCAGTCAGTGACGGCATCTGGACTGTCGGCGGCGAGGCTCTCCGCTGCGGGGGTTCAGAGGAGGGCCTTTCTGTGGAGGTTCTTCCCGAGGCTTCCGTGAACGCGGAAGGGGAGTGGACTCTCAGCGCAGAAGGTCTCGAAACTGTATTGGGCAAAGCCATCGCAACGGTCGCCACTCCATATTTCGAGACAGTGAGCTGTTCTGAGACTCAACTTAGCCTCAAAACGAAGTCGGCCGCCACACTTTCCGGTACAGTAGCCGCAGGATTCCTCTTCCAGATTGACGCTGCCGGCACCCAGGAATTCACGCCGGGACAAACCCGCACCTTCACTGTAACAAGGAACGGGGTCAAGGCTACGACAGTCGTTGTCCCGGAGGGCTGGGCAGCAGAACTTACAGAGACTCAAATAAGCATTACAGCTCCGAGCACCGTTTCCACAAAGGCCGTTCTCGCGGACTCCAAGACCGATGTTAGCGTGATAGCAGTTTCTACAGAGGGATATGTTACTATCGCGAAGATGGAGACTTCTCTGCTTGAAAATGTCCAGGCATCTGCAACCCTTACGCTTGGCACAGTCGAAGCCTTGTCGGCAGAGGTTACTGTAGTTCTCGAAAACCAGACCGCGTGGTACTACATTCTGCAGGAGGCCACGGAGATTGCTCCTTCGGCTGCCGAGATCAAGGCAGCATCGACTGGTTCCGACACAAACCTCACCTTCAATACGAGTCCTGAGACCTCCTACACTCTTTATGTCCTTCCTGTAAACGGTGACACTGACGGAAGCATCGCAAAGATTTCGTTCACTACCACCGCCCTCACATCTTACTACGAGGCCTGGGAGGCAGGCAAGGAGATAAAGATCGGTTCACAGATTTTTAGCAAGGCGAACAATGGAGCAGGTAAACTTATAACTGGAAACACGAACCAATCTCTTTACAGCGCCTGGGTAAACAATTCTACTTTCGGGGCTTATTTTATAGAAGAAGGCTCAACCATTGAGTTTAACGGGAACGATTATACTGGATCCATCGTTATAATCGGTAATGTTCCAGGAAAGAGACCGACAGTAAATATCAATGCGGGCAACACTCTTACCGGTTCTAACCCGAATGTCGTATTCAGCAATGTCTCTTTGGATATAAAGAGCACAGTGAGCAACGACGCTGTTTTTTACAATAATGCCGAAATCGGCAGGCTGATTCTGAACGATTGCAGAGTGAACCTTACGCGACCTATGTTCAAGAGGTTTAACGCTGCGGGCAATATGGCCGGAATTGAGGTGCTTGGATGTGATGTCTGCGTAAACTGGGCGTCCACCTCATATCAGCTCGTCAATACTCACGCGGGCGGTGCCAATCTCGGGGACATCACAGTGAAGAACAATATTTTCTGGAGCGCCTCAGACAAGAAGGAATTTCATCTGTGTGCAAGTCCTTGGGAGAATTATACGGCATTTAATGATATTGTTCTGAAAAATAATACATTCTACAATGTAAACAACGGATTATTGTCATCTGGAAGATACAAGGCCTTGATAATGGCTTCTACTGTAAACAGTTTCTCCACAGGAGCGAACATTGCCTACGACACGGCTCCAGATTCGAAAACTGTCGATACCCGCCCTCATTTCACCTGGCTGAAGGCTAATGGAAAGACTCTCGAAGAACTCAAGACGGTCACGACCGTTTCAGAGAACAGCTTGATAAACATTGCCGAGTATTGCGGGCTTTGGGGTAGCGATTCGGCAGAATTCGGCTACGGTCTCACGAGTCTTATTACTTGGAAGACAGGCGGATATACAGAAATTGACTCTTGGATTAATCCGTTCGCATCGGAGGATGCCGCAAATGGAATCTTTACAGTAAAGTCCGACTATGCGGGGCTCGGTGCACAGAGATAATAAAACGAAGCAATGAAGTTCAGTAAGTTAATAGCAATTTTATCGACCATTCTCATCCCTGTCTCCCTATGGGGGCAGGGAGGAAAGGTCACTGTCCGCGGTACGGTTTCGGATGCCTCCGGCCCGCTTCCAGGGGCGACCATTTATCAGGATGGGAATATGTCCAACGGGACTATGACAGACTCTGATGGAACCTACACCATTTCAGTCGCTTCAGATGCCTCGCTGGTTGTCTCCTGTCTCGGATATGCCGATATCCGCGAGGAAGTCGCGGGGAGAAGCCGCATCGATTTCAGAATGGAGGAATCTTTTGAGACTCTCGCCGCATCGGAAGTCGTCAGCGTCGGCTACGGCTCGGTCGCGAGGAAAGATCTTACCGGCTCTGTCGGCAAGGTCAATATGGATGAGATTGCCAAATCAACTCCGATGAACTTCGACCAGGCGCTTGCCGGCAGGGTGGCTGGAGTGGTTGTCACCACCTCTGACGGAGCTGTAGGTTCGGAAGCCAGCATTACCATCCGTGGAAACAACTCCCTGACCCAGTCTTCGGCGCCGCTTTATGTCATTGACGGATTCCCGACCGAGAGTTCTTTCGCCAGTTCCATTTCACCGGCCGACATAGAGAGCGTAGATGTCCTCAAAGATGCTTCCGCTTCCGCAATCTACGGGGCGCGCGGAGCGAACGGCGTCATAATCATTACCACGAAAAAGGGCTCAATGGGCAAGCCGACAGTAAATTTCTCCGCATCTTGGACTGGATCGAAGATCGCCAACAAGGTGGATTTGTTGAACGGCTACGAATATGTGCGGTTGGACGATGAATTTTACATAAACCGCAGTTCCTCCCACACATCATATCTTATGAATTATGCGGAAGACGGGACTCCGGACTACAGATATTATTCTTTGGAGGATTATGCTTCCGTTCCGTACGTGGACTGGCAGGACTATGTCTATCGCAGTGCGCTAAGCCAGAACTACAACATCTCGCTCAGCGGCGGCAACGCAAAGACCGGGACGAACTACAATGTCAGCTTCAGCGCGCTCGACCAGAACGGTATCCTCGTGCAGAGCAACTTCAACCGTTATTCGGGCAGCGTGAAGCTGAGTCAGAAAATCGGAGAAAAGGTTTCCGTTGATTTCAGCGCCAATTTCTCACGGTCCAACACTAACGGCATACAGCCATCCAGCAGTGAATCAAGTTCCACCGTCAGTACCTATCTCCTCTATTCCGTGTGGGGCTTCCGTCCTCTGCGCCCTCTGCGTTACGGGGAAATCGGCGAATCCTTCATCAATCAGCTTGTCGATGAGGAAGTGTCCAACCCGAACGACTTCCGCTTCAACCCGTTGGCAAATGTAAAAAATTCCTACAGAAAAGTCATAAGGGATTATCTGAACAGCAATATCGCCATCAATTGGGACATTATCAAAGGATTGCGTCTCAAGGTGACGGGAGGCTATAACCAGTCGAGGACAAGGAACGAGTCGTTCAACAATTCTCAGACGATGACCGGGCATCCTGCATCTCCGCTCGGAATGGGAGCCAACGGACAGATCCTCAATACTGATGTAACGAGTTGGCTTAATGAGAACACTCTCAATTACGACACCGTTTTCGGCAACGACCATAATTTTCAGGCTCTGGTCGGCTTCACGGCACAGGGGGAGACACTTCGCCATACCGGTGTCGCCGCCTATCACGTGCAGTCAGAACTCCTTGGAGTAGAGGGACTCAATACGGGAGAGTATCAGTCTGTTACACCATATAAACGTGAATGGATTCTTCTGTCCGGTCTGGCGCGAGTGAACTATAACTATGCGCACAAGTATTATGTGACTGCGTCTGTCCGTGCGGATGGCTCATCTAAATTTCCTAAGAACAACCGCTGGGGCTTCTTCCCTTCCGGTTCGCTTGCCTGGGCGTTCTCAAACGAGGACTGGGCACAGAACAGCGGTTGGTTCAACACCGGAAAAATCCGTGCATCGTGGGGAATGACAGGCAACAACAGGACTCAGACTCCTTACGACTTCTACTCCCGTTTCGTGACCACTCCGGGCTACAACAATCTGGATTATGTACGTGACGGCAAGACGGTCTCCGGATATTACCGTGAGAATATGGAGAATCCTTATCTTGGGTGGGAGACAACGGCGCAGGCTGACATAGGACTTGATCTCGCCTTTTTCCACAGCAGGCTTTCGCTTACGGCCGACTTCTATCAGAAGGATACTTATGACCTGCTTCTTCAGGCCACTATGCCTGCCTCTTCCGGATATGAGAGCGCGATGATAAATGTCGGCTCAATGCGCAACCGCGGTGTTGAGCTTTCTGTTACTGCGATTCCAGTTCAGAAGAAGAATTTCGTCTGGACTTCTACGTTCAACATCGGTATGAACAACAACATAGTCACAGGTCTTTCAGACAACCAGACAACGCTTGTTTCCACGATAAACTGGAACAACCGCTACAGCTATCAGACCCCTTATGTGACCAAGGTCGGAATGCCTACCGGACTTATGTACGGCTACCGCTATCTCGGTACATATAAATATGATGAATTCTCCAATGGAACACTCCTTAAGGATGGAATTCCTTATTTCGGCGTGAGGGAGAATATTCGTCCCGGCGATCCGAAATATGAGGATGTCAACGGTGACGGCATCATTGATGACTCCGACCGTACAGTAATCGGAATTGGTCAACCGCTTCACACCGGAGGTTGGAACAATACCTTCAATTTTTATGGGGTGGATGTAAGTATTTTTATGAACTGGAGTTACGGCAACGACATACTGAACGCGAACCGTCTGGTTTTCGAATACTATGACGGAACCCAGTTGAACCAGTTCGGAACGATGCGCAACGCCTGGAGTCTTGAACGCAACCCTGACAGCGACGTTCCGAGGTCCGGTGCATCCGGGATGGAATATTATTCTTCCCGTGTCATTGAGGACGGTTCATTCCTCCGTATCAAGACCGTGACGGTGGGATACACCTTCCCGACCAAACTTCTACAGAAGGCCAAGATTCAGTCCCTGAGAGTTTACCTCACGGCCGACAACCTCTTCACCTTCACCAACTATTCCGGTCCTGACCCGGAGGTTTCGACCCGCAGCAGCGTCCTGACACCTGGTTTCGACTGGTCGGCATATCCGAGAGCCCGTTCTCTGACAGGTGGTATTTCATTTTCATTCTAAAGGAGCACAGTTACCGATATGAAATCATATAAAATATTTTTGTCTGCTTCTCTTGCCTGCATTGTCGCGCTCAGCGGATGCAAGGCTCTGGATTTGGAGCCGAACATTATAACCGAAGACCAGTTTTACACCTCGTCTGAACAGGCGCAGCTCGGACTGAACGCGGTGTATGGGGTGCTTAATAGTTATCAGCTTTACGGATGGCGTCTCGTGCTCGATTTAGGATATAACACCGACATCTCGATGTCCCTCTCCACTACGAACACGGAAATGCACGGAGCGACGCTTGAACTCACCGCGAATTCAGCCTCCGTTTCCGAACCCTGGGTGTGGTTGTACAAGGGGATCGGCAATGCGAACGCCTTTCTTGAGAAAATTTCCGGCACAGACTTGGATCCCGACGGGTCAATGTGCGCTCAAGCAAGGTTTCTCCGTGCGTACTACCATTTCATCCTTGCCCAGAACTGGCGTGATGTCCCTCTGAAAACGACGTCAACAGCCTCATATAGGGAAGTGAGAATCGCGGCGACTCCGCAACGGGATGTCTTGAAATGGGTGGTTTCCGAGATGGAGGATATACTTCCTACAATCACAGAAAGCCTTGACCACGCCCCGTCGGATGTGACCCGCACGACGGTTCACGGCATTCTCGGCAGAATTTACCTCTATATGGCCGGAGAAGCCGTGGAGGGAGTCACCGCGGAGGAAAAGCATACCTACTTCACCAAGGCGGCCGAACACTGTAAGGCTGTGATTGACAGCGGTCTGCATCATCTCAATCCGGACTACACGCAGATTTTCATAAACTATATTTCAGACAAGTACGACACCGAGTACCACGAGTCAATGTGGGAGGCCGACTTCTACGGCGACCGTTCTTCATCGACCTTTTACGGCAACAGCCGCTGGGGAGAATTGAATGGTTTGAGATGTGCCGCTGCGGATACCGACTATGCCAGCCACAAGGTGAACTGGTCGAACGGGATGTTCGGCAATACCTACAGGCTGTGGGAACTCTTTATGGATGAGGACCGTACACCTTTCGAAAGGGGGCTGTCCACAATTACTGACAAACGTCAGGAGTGGAGCATACCCGGGTTCAGTTATGACGGCTCCGGCAACATAACCTCTCTGTACCCTTACGGAGGAGACCCTACCGACCGGAGAAAACTTGTAGCTGCGGTTGACCGAACCCCTTATTACAGCTCGGCCAATCCTTCCAGTCAAAACACCAACATTGACAAGACCTATTATCCGGCCGGCCGCTATATCGGAAAGTTTCGCCGCGAGACTCATTACGAGGGGTTGAAGAATTTCAAGAATATGTGGAACGGCATAAATGTCCCTCTGCTTCGCTACTCAGATGTAATACTGATGTATGTGGAGGCAGTCAATGAACGTGACGGACAGCCTTCAGAGGAGTTATACGATATGATTCTTCCCTTGAGAGAGCGTGCCGGCATCCAAACGCAGGCTTACTCCAAGTATGCCACCTGTGACAAATTCCGTCAGTTTGTGCGGAACGAGCGTGCGCGGGAACTTTGTTTCGAGGGTTTGCGCAAACACGATCTTATACGTTGGGGAATCTATTATGAGTCAATGATGGAAGTGAGGTCATTGGCGATGTCAAACACGAAATGGGCCGACTTTGGTTCCGCGAAGAATTTTATCACACTTGTCAACAGGTTGGGCGAGAGAAACAATTACCTTCCCATCCCGTCCATAGAACTGGCCGTGAACACAGAACTTAAACAGAACCCTCAGTGGTGATGAGTTAAAAATGAGGAAATAATATGAGAAGAAATATAAATATTCTGGCATCTGTTCTTTTTCTGATGTCTCTGCTTTCCTGTCAGCAACAGAATATCTCACTCCCGGTGGATTTTGATGTTGTGTTTGACGAGGACAACACTTACAGACCAGGAGATATAGTCCGTTTCCGTTTCAGCGGTGACGCGGACTACATCGTGTTCTACAGCGGAGAAACAGGACACGAGTACGACAGAAGGAACAGAACTTCCATTCCGAACGAGGAAATAAAAAACTTGTCGTTTGATATGAAAATTCAGCCTCTTTGGGGTATTGGGGCTGACAAAGCGACATCCGACTATGGTTTCCGAGTGTATTTTACCAATCAATTCAGCGGATTTTCGAGCGAAGATGGATATGAGCAGAGGCAGGAGATTCAGAAAATGATTGATAACGGGCAGTTCCCGATGACAGAGGACGATTTGACCAAGCCTTGGAAACAGGTGTGGAACGATGTGAATAATGATTATTTCGTAGGAGAGTGGCCGTATGGCTACAGTACCGATGACCTCGGCGAATATGTGGACAACTTTTGTATCGCCTTCCATTGGAAACCTTGGACGAAAGACTGGACGCGCAGCCAGAGAACCTATCACGTCCGTGGCGACATAACTATGGAATATGGTAAGGGAGAGACTCGAATGACTAAGTTTTCTGAAATCCCGTTCACTGTTGTGACGATGAACGAGGAAGATCCGCCTCATCTCGGAGTAAATCCCACGCAGAGGGGAGATACCACCACCATTGGTACGGTACAGTTCGGTAATCCGGAATGGGAACTGAATTTTAATGGCGCGGCATCGAATTATCCTGGGCTTGACTGGGAGTTGGATGTCTGGTGTATTTCCGATCCTATGCCGTTGAATTCTGTCTCAAAGGATACTGGAGTGCAAATAAAGAGCCTCTTGAATCCGGTCGTTACCTATGACCATATCTATGATGAGCCTGGAACCTACAAGGCAGTGTTCTATGGCGTGAACGACAACTATCAGGGCCGGAAGACAGCCGTGAAGGAGATGACGGTGATAATCGTTGATGACCAGCCTTTCTCGGAAAAATACTAATAAATCTTTGTAGGAATGAGATTCAAGAAGATTCTGCTGCAGCTTTGCCTGTTGTTGTCTGGAATGTTTCTTTTGCAGCCTCCGCTTTCTTTTTCAGCCCCGCGACAGAGAGTCCTGCCCGATTCTCTCGTTTGGGTTACTGTCGGCCTCAATGCTTCAGGGGATACTTCGCAGGTGATTGTCGCCAGTGAAGAGAAAGGGATTTTCCGTCTCAGAACCGGCATCCCGGAGATGATGCTGATTGTCACCGGAAGCGATGGACATATCCCGCAATGGAAGGCCCTCGGCGGGGGTTACATTGAACTTTATATAAAAAAGGGAGAAACTGTGACACTTGACCGCCGCCTGTTGGTTTATGATGTTAACTATGATGAGAGCAAGGTGCCGGAATACGAACTTCCGGATCCTCTTGTGAAGAAGAACGGACGGCCGGTAAAGTCGGTTCGGGTCTGGGAGCGGAAGCGCCGTCCCGAAATTATGGATATGTTCCGACGCGAGATGTACGGTTATGAACCGGGCAAACCTGACGGGTTGCATTTCAAGGTGCTGGAAGAGAGTCGTAATGCTTTCGGCGGAAAGGCGACAAGACGGCAGGTGGCCGTATATTTTACTGAAGATGAGAGCAGGGGTATGACTCTTCTTATATATGTCCCCAATGATGTGGAAGGCCCCGTGCCTGCTTTTTTGGGGATAAATTTCAGGGGAAACTATTCGACAACGGCCGACCCGGAGGTCTTGATGCCATCTAAAGAGCAGATTGCGAATTATGGCGCCTGGTATCAGGAGGTGGGGCGCGGAGATTGGAGCCGGAGATGGCCTTATGAGTATGTGCTCTCAAGGGGATATGCCGTCGTGACGATGTTCTGCGGTGATGTGGATCCGGACTGGAACGATGGCTTCCATAATGGCGTGCACGGTCTCATCGACGGGTCCCGCCCCCGGAAGGCGGATTCATGGAGCACTGTTTCAGCCTGGGCCTGGGGACTTTCACGTTCGCTCGACTATCTTGAGGCTGACCCAGACATTGACGCTTCGAAGGTGGCGGTGCTCGGACATTCGCGCCTTGGTAAGGCTGCTCTATGGGCAGGAGCGATGGATCAACGTTTCGCAGTGGTGATTTCAAACTGCTCGGGATGCTGCGGAGCCGCGATTTCGCGACGCAAATTCGGTGAGACCGTCTATATAGTGAACGATGCTTTCCCGCACTGGTTCTGCGGCAATTTTCGCAAGTATAGCAACAATGAAGATGCACTGCCCTTCGACCAGCATGAACTGATCGCGATGATTGCTCCACGCCCGGTCTACGTCTCAAGCGCAAGCGAAGATAACTGGGCCGATCAAAAGGGGGAATATCTTAGTCTTGTAGGTGCGACTCCTGTCTATAATCTTTATGGCCTGGACGGTTTCACTGGCACGTCAAAACCGGAGATTGAGACCCCGCGAGTATGCGACCGTATGGGGAACCACATAAGAAAAGGAGAGCACGACATTCTGCTCTATGATTGGACGCAATTCATTAACTTTGCCGACAGGTTCCTCAAGTAGGGTACGGCGGGAATAATACCGCCAGTCTGAAAAATAATATTGGAGATGATTTTAAAACTAAATATAAAATATGAATCAGTTTAAGACAGCGATGTTGAAATTGGCCGCCATAGCCGTAGCCTTGATTTTTATTGCCGCTTGTGACAATAACCGAATTATTAGAACAGAAACGCCTGTACGTCCTGCCGGTCAGGAAGATGTTATAGGGCTTCGTCTTGATCCGATAGATACGGTTAAGATTGGGTTCGTGGGTCTCGGAAGCAGGGGATCCTATGCCTTGCACAGGTATATTTCTGTCCCGTGGACTAGAATTGTCGCTCTCTGTGACGTTGAACCTGACAGGGTTGAAAAGAATGTGTCATTTCTCCGCGAGCACGGAGTTGAGGTTTCCGCAACCTATTCTGGAGAGAACGGTTACAAGCAACTTTGCGAAAGGGACGATTTGGATCTCGTCTACATTTGCACTGACTGGGTTCATCACGTTCCAATCGCGCTTGCCGCCCTTAACAGTGGGAAGAATGTAGCAATAGAGGTGCCTGCTGCGACATCTGTCGAAGAGTGCTGGGCGCTTGTGAATGCTGCGGAGAGGAATAGAAGACATTGTATGATGCTTGAGAACTGCTGCTATGATTTCTTTGAGCTTTCCGCCCTTGAAATGGCCCGCAGGGGCGTCTTTGGCGAGATAATCCACGCCGAGGGTGCCTACTGCCACAATTTGACCGACTATTGGGGCGGATACTGGAGAAACTGGCGACTGGATTTCAATAGTAAGCACAAGGGCGATGTCTATCCGACTCACGGATTCGGACCGGTTTGCCAGGCTCTGAATATACACCGTGGAGATCGCCTGAAGACCCTTGTGGCGATGGATACTCAATCCTTGAACGGAATCCGTTCGGTCAAGCGGTTTCAGAATGAGGATATGCCTGACTTCAAGAACGGTGACCTTACCACTACAATGATTCTTACCGAAAAAGGAAAATCGATTCTAATAGAGCACGATGTGATGACTCCGCGTCCGTACAGCAGAATGTACCAGCTGGTCGGAACAGATGGATATGCTTCAAAATACCCGATTGAACAATGGACGCTCAGCAAAAGTCAGGCGGACTCCCTCGGACTGTTCGTGACAAGGCAGGGCGGAGAAGGCGATTCTCAGATGAGCGAGCGCGACCGAATTGACTTCCACGAGGCGTTGCCGGATGAAATAACTACGCGCCTTAAAGAGATGTATCCAAACCCAATCCTTGATAAAGAACTTGAAGAACTTGCAAAGAAGGTCGGTGGTCACGGCGGAATGGATTTTCTTATGGATTATCGTCTGAATTATTGTCTGCATTACGGTCTGCCTCTTGATATGGATGTGTACGATTTGGCGGAGTGGTGCTGCCTCGGCGAACTCGGAGCTATTTCAATTGCAAACGGTAACGCTCCTGTTGAGATCCCAGACTTTACCCGAGGGGCATGTTATAGGGTTGACGGATTTAAGTACGCCTTCTCGGATGGGACAATGAGGTAGTTTTTCCGAATATCGACAATGAAATTGCGCAGTTTCTCCAAGACCGCACTCTGCTGTGCGGCACTTTTTCTTGCCGTCAGCTTTTCCGTTGATGGAGCGGTGTTCAGATTCCGGACGAAAAACCGCAAGATGTACCGCAATGGCTGGATTGACCTCAATAAGAACGGTGTCAAAGATATTTACGAAGACCCTGCGGCGGAGGTTGATGCGAGGGTGGAGGACCTGCTCTCAAAAATGACGGTGGAGGAGAAGACCTGTCAGATGGTCACGCTCTATGGCTATGGTCGCGTGCTTGCGGATCCGGTGCCGACTCAGGCGTGGAAGGGAAAACTGTGGAAAGACGGGATGGGCGCGATTGACGAGCATCTGAATGGCTTTCGCCAGTGGGGAATGCCGATTGAAATATACAGTCCCTACCTCTGGCCGGCATCTGTTCATGCCGCTGCTTTGAACGAGGTGCAGCGCTTTTTCATTGAGGACACGAGACTCGGTATCCCTGTGGATTTTACGAATGAGGGAATACGTGGCGTCGAGGCCTACCGGGCGACAAATTTCC
This sequence comes from uncultured Muribaculaceae bacterium, assembly GCA_964396105.1. Classification (GTDB taxonomy): domain Bacteria; phylum Bacteroidota; class Bacteroidia; order Bacteroidales; family UBA932; genus Cryptobacteroides. The sequence goes on along the minus strand of CAYNDY010000019.1, from coordinate 4,707 downwards.
CGACGCAGCTCGGGCTGGGACACACCTGGGATAGAGAACTGATTCGTGAGGTGGGGCGCATCACCGGACGAGAAGGCAGACTTCTGGGCTACACTAACATCTATGCGCCGATACTGGATGTGGGGCGCGATCAGCGATGGGGCCGTTACGAAGAAGTTTATGGCGAGTCTCCTTATCTTGTGGGCGAACTCGGCGTGGAGATGACCCTCGGGATGCAGCAGGACTTCCAGGTGGCTGCGACAGCTAAACATTACATCGCCTACTCGAATAATAAGGGCGGACGAGAGGGAATGTCGCGGGTTGATCCGCAAATGTCTCCGCGCGAGGTCGAGAATATCCACGTGTGGCCGTGGCGCGAAGTGATATCCCGTGGCGGTCTGCTCGGCGCGATGGTCGCATACAACGACTATGACGGAGAGCCGATTGAGAGCAGCCGATACTGGCTGTCTGAGAGGCTCCGCGGGGAGTTCGGCTTCCGCGGCTATATTGTCAGCGACAGTGATGCGGTGGAGTACCTCTACTCCAAGCACAATGTTGCCGCTGATATGAAGGAGGCGGTACGGCAGAGCGTAATGGCGGGGCTGAACGTACGTTGCACCTTCCGCTCTCCGGACAGTTATGTGTTGCCTTTGCGGAAACTTGTGGCGGAGGGGGCAGTCCCGATGTCAGTGATTGATGACAGAGTTCGCGATATCCTGAAGGTTAAGTTTCTTGTGGGGCTTTTTGATAATCCCTACCAGACTGACTACGAAGCCGCCGATGTGGAAGTTGACGGCGTGGAGAACAACAAGGTAGCGCTGCGTGCTTCTCTGGAATCGCTCGTGCTGCTGAAAAACGCCGTGTCGGACTCTCCTTTCGGAACTGATGGCAAAGCTTTACCTCTAAACGCAGAGACGCTGCGACGAGTCGCTGTAATAGGCCCGAATGCGGACGATACCGGCTATGCCAGTTTGCACTATGGCCCGTTGGGAACAAATGCGGTTTCTGTGTTTGAAGGGCTTCGCACAGCCCTCGCCGGCAAAGCCGAGGTGGTATACGCAAAGGGCTGTGACTTGGTGGACGCGAATTGGCCTGAATCAGAGATTCTTCCGACCGATCCTGATGAAGCGGAACTCGCTGGGATTACCGAAGCGGTGAATGTCGCTGCGTCCTCTGATGTGGTAATCCTTGTCCTTGGCGGCGGGCCGAGAACCTGCGGCGAAAATAAGAGCCGCACTTCGCTCGAACTTCCTGGACGACAGAATCTGTTGCTGAAGGAGGTGAAGAAGACCGGCAAACCGGTAATCGTGGTTCTGATAAACGGGCGTCCACTTTCGGTGAACTACGCCGACAAGACTGCTGACGCGATTCTTGAAGCGTGGTATCCGGGCACGCACGGCGGCACTGCGGTGGCGATGGCACTTCTCGGCGAATATAATCCTGGCGGCAAACTTACGGTTACTTTTCCGCGCACGGTGGGGCAAATTCCGTTCAATTTTCCGTGCAAGCGGGCGTCTCAGGTCGACGGTCGCAGGGAACTCGGTCCGAACGGATGGGCGAGCCGGGTGAACGGAGCACTCTACAATTTTGGCTACGGCCTGTCTTATACGACATTCTCATATTCCGATATCAGCCTTTCTTCTTCTTCAATCGCCACGACAGACTCGGTGAGAGTCTCGTTCAAGGTGAAGAACACCGGAAAGGCACGCGGCGACGAGGTCGTACAACTCTATGTTGAGGACTGTCTGAGTTCGCTGACGGCCTATGAAAAGGTTTTGCGCGGCTTCGAGCGGGTTTCGCTTGAACCGGGCGAGACGAAAACAGTCGAGTTCATCCTTACACCAAAGGATCTGTCGATGCTTGACGGAAATATGAATCGTGTGGTTGAGCCGGGAGATTTTATAGTGATGGCAGCTGCTTCTTCGGCTGATATCCGCCTCAAGGCGAAATTGACGGTACTTGATACTTCTGAGTCACCTGCCGGTCAGACGGATGTATCCGATTCAGACACTTCATCTTCAGCCCGGTCTTCGGAGTGGACAGATGAAGTGGCAAATTTCTGCCCGGCGAGTCTCTCAAGCGGAGATTTCCTAACCGTCCCGGCAAAGGGCACGGTCAAGGGAGTGCAGTTTATGCTCAGTGGCGGCTCAGACGCAGAAGTCTCGGTTCAGATTACGAACGGTGGCGGACAGTTCCTTACTGTGGCACACGCAAAACATTGCGTTTCAGGAATGAATGAGATATCGTTTCCTGCGTGTGACGCCTCAGAGTTGCGTCTGGTGGTTGAGAAAGGACGCGCGGAAGTGGAGAACATCGACATAAACTAAAATTTACACCGTCAGACTACCGTGGCTGAGTTCCCGATAGAATTTACTATCTTTGCAGGTTGCATTTGCGCCTGGAAGGCTCAATGGGGCCTTTGGCGTGATGCAACCTTGTTTTGTAAATTTGGCATTCGCAATAAATTGGATTTTTGCGAAACTTTGGTTAGCAATGGACGAAGGAAAAAATACCATACTTGAAGAGCTTTCCGAGAAGGAATATGAGCACGGATTCGTGACCGACGTGGAGCAGGAGTTCGTCCCGAAAGGACTGAACGAGGACATCATACGGCTCATCTCCGCGAAAAAGGAGGAGCCCGAGTGGCTGCTGGAGTTCCGCCTCGACGCATTCCGCAAGTGGCAGAAGATGAGCGTTCCCCGCTGGGGACATCTCAATATCCCTGAAATCGATTTTCAGGACATAATCTACTATGCCGCGCCGAAATCCGCTTCCGCCGCTGACGGCCCCAAGACCATAGACCCGGAGCTTGAGAAGACTTTCGACAAACTCGGCATTCCGCTTCAGGAGCGGGAAAGGCTCGCGGGAGTGGCCGTGGACGCCGTTTTCGACTCCGTTTCCGTGAAAACCACCTTCAGGGCGGCGCTCGAGGAGAAGGGAATCATCTTCTGCTCGTTCTCCGAGGCCGTGCGGGAACACCCGGACCTCGTTAGGAAATACCTCGCCAGCGTGGTGCCTTCTGGCGACAATTTCTACGCTGCGCTCAATTCCGCCGTGTTCAGCGACGGCTCATTCTGCTACATCCCCAAGGGAGTCCGCTGCCCGATGGAGCTTTCCAGCTACTTCCGCATCAACGCGAAGGGTACGGGCCAGTTCGAACGCACGCTCATCGTCGCCGACGAGGGGGCGTATGTCAGCTATATGGAGGGATGCACAGCCCCTATGAGGGATGAAAACCAGCTGCACGCGGCTGTGGTGGAGATTGTGGTGGAGAAAGACGCCGACGTGAAATACTCCACCGTCCAGAACTGGTACCCGGGAGACGCCGAGGGCCGTGGCGGAATCTTCAATTTCGTCACCAAGAGGGGGCTTTGCCGTGGCGAGGGGAGCCACCTTTCGTGGACTCAGGTGGAGACGGGCTCTGCAATCACCTGGAAATACCCTTCCACAATCCTCCGTGGGGACAATTCCTCATCGGAGTTCTACTCCGTCGCCGTTACGAACAACTACCAGCAGGCGGACACGGGTACGAAGATGATACACATCGGACGCAACACCCGAAGCCGCATCGTGAGCAAAGGAATCTCCGCAGGGCACAGCCAGAACAGCTACCGCGGGCTTGTGAAAATGCTCCCGGGGGCGGACAACGCGAGGAACTACTCCCAGTGCGACAGCCTCCTGATCGGGTCCCGCTGCGGGGCGCATACATTCCCGGACATTCAGAACGCCAATCCGACCGCGGTTGTGGAGCACGAGGCGACGACTTCAAAGATAAGCGAAGACCAGCTTTTCTACTGCAATCAGCGCGGAATCGGGGCTGAAGACGCTGTGGGACTGATTGTTAACGGATATGCAAAGGAAGTGCTCTCAAAGCTCCCGATGGAGTTTGCCGTGGAGGCGCAGAAGCTCCTGTCAGTGTCTCTTGAAGGTTCAGTAGGATAGAATAACGAAAAATGGATTGGATTAATTATACACTCTTTACACTTGGGAACGACTACCCGGTGCTCCTCATTGACCTCATCACCTCGGTGCTGGGACTTACCTGCGTGGTGCTCGCCGGGCGCAACAGCAAATACAACTTTTGGGTGGGCTACCTCTACACGGCGGCCCTCTTCCTGATGTTCTGGAACAAGCACCTCTACGCCTCCCTCCTTCTGCAGCCTGTGTCGCTTGGAATCAACATCCTGGGGCACTACCGCTGGACTCACCCGGGGAACGGGGAGCAGTCCTCCGAGGACCGGTCGGCGCTGAAAGTCTCGATGCTTTCGTGGAAGGGCCGGGTGGCAGCAATCGCTTCCGTTTTCGTCCTTGCGGGACTCTGGGGATGGCTTCTCAGACAGATGGGAACGGTATGGTTCCCGGGCACATTCCCTGCCGACCCGGTGCCTTACCTCGATGCCTGCGTGACCGTGCTCATCCTTGTGGCTCAGCTGCTGTCGGCGCTCAAGAAGTGGGACTGCTGGGTGGCCTGGTTGCTTGTGAACATAACCCAGCTTGCGCTGCATATCTCTGTGGGACACGTGTTTATGCCGATAGTATGCAGTCTCTACCTCATCAACGGCATCATCTCGCTGGTTTCGTGGATGAAACTGTACCGGAAGAAGGCATAGTGCGCGGGAATGAGAGATAATGTTTATATATTAAACACTTGCAAAAGTTAATGCTTAAGCTTGAAATACAGGATTATGGCAAATGATATTATACTGAAAATCAAGGGCCTCAGGGCCG
>CAYNDY010000018.1:14026-18375 GCA_964396105.1 uncultured Muribaculaceae bacterium | reverse complement strand
GCCGCAAATCCTTTTTTCTTCTCTATTACTTTATCCATAATTACTTATATTTCAATTTATCACGTTCCCTCCATTGTTCCACTCCACAATTCCGGTCACTATTGGTTTATATATCTGACTCCATTATAATAGGAGACTATTCGGCGTTTGAGCTGGTACTGGAGGCGGGCGTTTAGCTGTTCGGCTTTGGCCTTGAGGCAGGCAGAGGAGGCGGAGTTGAACTCGATGGAGGAGATGAGGCCCTGCTCGAATTTGCGGGCGTTCAGCCTGTAGGCCTCGTCCTGCACCTCGGCGCGGCGCTCAGCCTTCAGAAATGCGGCTTCGGCGCCGTCCCTGTCCTGTACTGCGCGGCGTACTTCGGACTCCACATCCCTCAGGGCCTTGTCCAGCTCGTAGCCGGCACGGCGGAACTCGTTGCGCTTTTTAGAAAGTTTTGAAAAGCGGCTCAGACGGTCGTAGATGGGGAAACTCAGGCTGAGCTCAAGGTATTCTCCGCCGTTGTTGGTGAACTGGTTCCAGTACGGGGTCGGGACATATCCGGCCTGGCCCGGGTAGGTGTAGTAGCTTGTGGACCAGCCGCCGTAAAGACCGAGAGTCGGGGTGAACTGCCACTTGGCTGTACGAAGATTGGTGCGGGCGTTGTCAAAGGTGCCGCGTGCTATGGCGATTGAAGGGAGGCTGTTCTTTGCGTTGCTGATTATGTCCTCAACGGGGGTAATCTCCACCGGAGCCTCGTCCAGAGCCTCCAGCGAGGTGTCCACGACAAGGGGGGCGTCCAGCGGCCAGAGCATAACGTCTTCGAGGGTTATCATTGCGTCGGAGAGAGAATTTTCGGCCGACACTAGTTCATATTCCCGGTCGGCGAGGTCGGCTTCCATCTGCACGACATCGGCGTGTCCCTTCGCTCCGAGTTCCTCCTGACGCGAAGCAAGCCGCACGGAGGACTCGGCGTTCTCGACCTGTTCCTTGAGGATGGAGACGAGCGAGGTGTAGTAGAGGACATTGAAATAGGCCTCCATAGTGGCGAGGCAGACCTTGTCCTCAGCCTGCTGCTGCTCGCTTAGGCCCATCGAGAGCGAAGTCCGCGCGACTTTTATGTTGTTGATTGAAGTGAATCCGTCGAAAAGCGTGATGCCGGCGGAGACTGACCAGCCGTTGTTGAGAGAGGTGGTGGTGACGTAGGTGTTGGTCTCCGGGTCAATGGAACGGCCCCAGCGGTAGTAGCCGTAAACATTGGCTTCGACCGTCGGGGTGAAGGCGGTGAGGATTGCGTCGCGCCGCTCAAGCCTTGCGTCTCCGACCTTGGTTTTCTGCGAAAGCACGTCCGTAGAGTGCTCCACGGCATATTCCATACACTCGCGAAGTGAAAGCGGGTGGCTCTCCGGCTCGGAAGAAGCCCCTGCGGCGGCAAGGCTGTCCGGCGACTGGGTGGTCAGAGAGTTTGCCTTAACTGCAGACTGAACGCCAAGAGAGTCGGGGGCCTCAGTAAAAGCGGCCTCAGAGCCCTGGGCAGCGCTCAAAAGAGCGAGTGAAACAAGTATTGATGTAAGAGTCATAATCATATATGTTAACGGGCCCGGTCCGAGCCGGAGAAGAAGGTATCACCTCCTGTGCCATAAAGGTATATGATTATATATCAACTGGTTACATATCATCTACATATAAAAAATGTAAAGAAACTTTACATTCCTGTAAAATTTCTTTACATCGCGAACAATACAGGGGCCGGGACAACATCCAAGCCGGAAACCACCCTCCCCTATTCGGTTTTCTCGATGAAAAACTTAGGCTTGGTTTTCGAGTGGGTGATGATTGATGTTTCGACTTTTCCCGAAGGAAGCCTCTTGCAGACTATGTCGAAATCAGCCCCAAATGCCTTGATGTGGCGAAGCGCCATTGATGGCCAACCCTCCGGAAGCCTCGGTCGAAGACTGAAGGAGTCCAGTCCCCGGGGCCTTATGCCGAAAAGTCCCTCCGTTATTACCCTGCAGTACAATCCGCTTTCTGCGGAAAGATGCCTTTGAGAGCCTTCAGGCCAGGCCTCCACTGCGTATGGGACGTGGTCGCCGAGAAGCCTGCGGGAGGAATAGGAGTGTAAGAGAGAGAGGGCGGTGCGGGTGTCTGCTCCTGAGTAAAACAGGCCCCTGAAAGCATAGAGAGTGGACCTGTCCCAGAAAACAGAACTGCCCTGCTCTGTGAGGCAGCCGTTTTCAGTCATAAGCTCCGGTCCCGTAAGTGCCGCGGCGGTAGCCTCCGCTCTGGTGGTGATGCCGGCAATCAGCGGCATACAGATCCACGAGCGGAGAAGAGTGTTGCCGTCATAGTAGCGATATGTCCGGTAGCCGGAGACCTCTGCGCCGAAATACTTTTCGATATTATTTGCCATTTCCTCCGCCCTCCGCTTGTAATCGTTTATCACAGAGGACTTTACTCCTATCTCCTTTCCGAGGTATGAGGCCGAGAGCAAAGCGTCATAATAAAGGGTGGATGTGCACAGGTTGGCGTCACCGGACTCGAACCTGTTTTCAAGTTCATCGGTGTCAGACTCCACAACGCCCTCCGAATTAATGTGTCTCCGGCAATATTCCAGACACCATTCAATCAGAGGCCACAGCTCTCGCGCCTGGGCGGAGTCACCCCGTGCAAGAGCATAGCGGGCCGCTCCGTAGGCTATCATCGCGGCATCGCCCCGATCCCCTTTGCGGTTCCAGATGTCATCTCCTTCCGCTATTATGGAACTTGGAATAGGAGAGTAGTCATCATTCATAAAACCTGCAAAAAGTCTGAAAGAGTTCAGCGCAGACTCGTTTCCTAGTTCATAACCGATGAATGGGAACAGCGGATTTATGTACTCCGCCTGGTCGTTTGCCCAGATTGCGGCATAGTATCTTTCTCCGCCGGGACCGTGCATCAGACCTCCCTTTGTGCGGTAGATGCTTTCGCAGGCGCGGATTTTCGCGAAGCGGAACATCGAGTTGAGAATTGAATCGGGACTCTCAAAAACGAGGGATGAGTCCAGAGCGGAAACAAACGAAAGCCTCTTCTCATATTCTTTTTCCACATCCGGACAAAGCGGCGACTCCGGGGAGACTGTTCTTTCAACCGGCTCACTGCCTGCAAGAAGCGGAGAGAACACCTCCCCACCCTTGCGGAATGCCTGGTAAATTACCGTAAAAGTCCTCTCCTGCTCCGGGGAAATGGAGGCAGAGAAAGCTCCGTCAACGGAAATCTTCAGAATGTAGGCTCCGTCAACTCCTGCAGAGGGGTCTGTTGAGAGTTCGCTTTCAAACTCCGGAACGCATACATAAAGATTTTCATTTGAGACATTGCGGATTGTAAACCTCTCATACACAGCAGGGAGCGTAGTGGATGGGAAAACATAGCGCCGAAGGTTCACGCAAGCCTCAGGCAAAGAAGAGTTCTTCCCCACTCCAATGTTTCTGACAGATTTTGCCCACAGACTTTCCACTTCCACCCCGGCGTCAATTCTTATGCTCTGTACCTTCTCGCCCACAAGACTACGGCCGTTCACCAGGATAAGCGAAGGGATATCAGCACCGCTGCGAAGGTACAGCGAAGCACTGGTGTTGTTCGGGACTGTGCGAAGCAGGGGAAAAACGAGAGATTTCTCACAGTGGAACGATCGGTCCGAAGATACTCCCCAGCGAAGGACGCAGGAAACGCTCTCTCCGCTCATCTCGATGTGGTCCTCGTGCGGAAGGCTCTCCTCGGGACAGTTTGCGACATCCCAGATTATGCCCTCTCCGCTGCCCTGGAGCGACCATCTTGTATTCTGAGCTGAAAGAACGGCTGCGGACAAAGCAAACGTCGCAACCGCCAAAAGGGCTGTCTGTATTTTATTCATAGTTTGTAACTATTTATCTATAATGAGAATTGGGGATTTAGTGTAGCGTAAGGCGAAGCACACGGGTGGTGGCGGGGGTGATTTTGACGCTCTCGTCTATTCTCCTGCCAATGAGTGCGAAAACACGACTGCCGTCGGCAAGAAGAAGGGCCGAGCGCTTCTGGGGGGCGTTGAACTTGAGGTCGGTGAAAAGGTCGCTTATTTTTTTGCGGCCCCTGCAGCCAAGCGGCCTCATCCAGTCGCCGTCCTGCCACCTGCGCACTTTTAGCGGGAAGGAAAGACTGTCCGCGTCAATGGCGGTTACGCCCTCGGGCTGCCTAAGGGGGAAATCTTCCGGACGGTCGAAAAGTTCAACCGTAAGTTTTTGGGCTCCAATAGTATAAACTCCAGGAGAAAGGATAATGATTTCGTCTTCAACGGCGCTTGCATCGGAGGCTGCGCAGGCGCGCTCCGATTTATCAATGGAGCGTCCATCAGCCTCCGG
>CAYNDY010000018.1:10489-13926 GCA_964396105.1 uncultured Muribaculaceae bacterium | reverse complement strand
GAAGAGTCTGGGAAGCCCCCTCTGAGCCTTCAAAAATGGCTTCCAACTCCTCCGGGGTGCAGCCTATTGCCCTGCAAAGCTCCCCGTCAAGGCAAATCTTCTGAGCGGAGAGAGTCTGCATCCCGCATATTCCCCTTAGGCCCGTGCCCCGCACAAGGTTCAACAGCAGGGTCTCGGCATTGTCGTTGGCGTTGTGGGCGATTGCGACTGCGCGGAAGCCTTCCCGGCGGCAAAGAAGAGCGAACCAGCCGTAGCGAAGCTCCCTGGCCGCCATTTCGATGCTCACTCCCCTCTTCGCTGCATAGTCTGCCGTGTCAAAATCCGCCCGGAGAAACTTGATGCCCCTTTCCGCGGCCCACTCCGCAACAAAGGCAGCGTCACCGTCGCTCTCCTCCCCCCTAAGGTGGAAATTGCAGTGGGCGAGCGCAAAATGAGTTAACCCCTGCCGATAGAGCATATCGGCAAGGGTTATGGAATCTATTCCGCCGCTCACTCCGACAATGAACCACCCTCCGCCGTCTCCCCCCTTGTCGGCGGAGAGGAATGCAGGGATATCAAAGTAGTGCGGCGCGGACATATAAGATTATTTAATACCAAAATTCAAAGGATTTCCCGCGAGCGACAACGCGGCAATCCGCCCATTATTTGGATTTTGTCGCGATTGTATAAGTAAATCCAAAGGATATGGACTCCGCGAACTGCAGTCCCCACCTGGTCGGATTGCCGTCAGCGTCAAGCTTTTCCGTGTTCAAGACCGTGGAGTCGTAAATCATATTCGTTGTGAGAGTGAGGGCGAAATACTTTGCGATTTTCCAGTCGATTTTGTTATCCCAGTTGAAACGGATGTTTTTCTTGTATTTGTTGGTCTCATCGTCCTTGGCGAGGTAGTCGGTGAAGAGGACAATCTGCGAGGTGTACTTGAAGTTGTCGTTCACATTCACCTTGAAGTCAATCTTCATCTGCGCACCGAGCTGGAAGAGAGCGGACTTGTAGGCGGAACCGTCCTTAAGACCTGCCTCATATTTCAGATAACCCTGGTGATATGCCTTCTGCTCCGGAGTGGCCGTTGATTCGTCATACGCGGAGCCGTCATAGCCCGAATACTCGTTCATCAAGTCCTTGTACTCTTCGGTCATTTTCATACCGTAGGTCTTGCGGAACTGCTCGTCGGTGACGATTGTGTAACCTCCGGTGAGAGGTGCAAGGCTCACTGAAACCCATTTTGCAGGGGTCCAGTCAAGACCAAGCGCGAGGGTTGCATAACCCGGGGAGAGAAGTCCCGACTTTGCCACCCTGGCAGCCTTCCAGGCCTGAGTCTGCTGTTTTCTGTCAAGAGCTTCGAGTGTGGCGTCAGGGCCGAAGAGTTCCACGACCTGAGATGCTGACGGAGTCTTGTAGTCATAACCCTTTGAAAACTGGGTCTTGAAGTCGAAGTTGGCGGAAGCGTAGAGCTGCTCCACAATCCTGTGGCCCCATTTGCTCTCAAAGTAGAAACGGTCGTTGCTCTTCTGGAAAAGCGGTTTGGAAGATGCATAAAGAACTCCGTATTCCACCTGGAGGCGGTTGTTCCAGAACATCTTGTCCTTTGCCCAGTTGCAGCTTCCGTCAATGTAGCCCTTCAGAGTGAAGGTGTTGTCTCCACCGGCAGCCCAGTTGGTAAGTCCCGTCTGACCCACATTGATCTGAGTGGTGAGGGAGTTGGTCCAATACTTAGGTTTCACCTGAGGCGCCTCAACGGCCGGGGCTGCGGAAAGTGCGTCGACGGCATCCTGAGCCGCCTTCTGGACATCGTCCTGCGCCTGCGCTGCGCCTGCGAAAACTGTCATCGTCGCGATGACGGTGATAATCTTTTTCATTTTTAAAATTCTATATAATTACTGTTCAATCCGTTGAAATAAGATTCACTCCTGATTTCAAAAGACACTGGTGATTAATAAGCGATTGAGAAAATGACTCTGCGGTGCGAAGGTTTGCCGGAGTAGATGCACTTGCCCTCCTCCTCGCAGACATAGCTGTCAACAGGGATGCAGCGGATAGTGGCCTTTGTTTCCTCCTTGATTTTCTCCTCGGTCTCGGTGGTACCGTCCCAGTGGCAGAGAAGGAAGCCTCCCTTCTGGATTTCCTCCTTGAACTCCTCCCAGGTGTCGACCTTGCGCACATTCGCGTCGCGGAAAGCGAGAGCCTTCTCATACATATTCTTCTGGATGTCCTTCAAAAGCTGCTCAATGTGGGCGGCAACGCCTTCCTGAGCGATGGAAGCCTTCTCCAGAGTGTCCCTGCGGGCGATTTCGAGAGTTCCGCCTGCGAGGTCACGAGGACCCATAGCGATTCTTACCGGCACTCCCTTGAGCTCCCACTCGGCGAATTTGAAGCCCGGACGGAGGGTGTCGCGGTCGTCAATCTTCACGCTCACGCCGCCTTTTTCGAGCTCGGCCTTGATTTCGTTCATACGGGCGATGATGGCAGAATGCTCCTCGTCGGTCTTGAAAATCGGCACCATCACAACCTGGATAGGCGCGAGAGCCGGCGGAAGAACGAGTCCGTTGTCGTCGCCGTGAGCCATTATGAGCGCACCCATAAGACGGGTGGAAACGCCCCAGGATGTGGCCCATACATATTCCTGCTTGCCTTCCTTGTTGGTAAACTGGACATTGAAGGCCTTTGCGAAGTTCTGGCCGAGGAAGTGGGACGTGCCGGCCTGGAGAGCCTTGCCGTCCTGCATCATTGCCTCGATTGTGAGGGTGTCAAGCGCGCCTGCAAACCTCTCGTTCGGAGATTTGTGTCCCACGACGACAGGAAGCGCCATAGTGTTGCGGGCGAAGTCGGCGTAAACGCCCACCATCTTCTGTGCCTCTGCCTCGGCTTCCTCGCGGGTTGCGTGGGCGGTGTGGCCCTCCTGCCAGAGGAACTCGGCGGTGCGCAGAAAAAGCCTTGTCCTCATCTCCCAGCGCACGACATTCGCCCACTGGTTGCAGAGGATAGGAAGGTCCCTCCACGAGGTGATCCAGCCCTTGTAGGTGTTCCAGATGATGGTTTCGGAAGTCGGACGGACGATGAGCTCCTCCTCCAGTTTCGCTGAAGGGTCAACGACCACGCCGGTACCGTTAGGGTCTTTCATAAGGCGGTGGTGTGTTACCACTGCGCACTCTTTCGCGAATCCTTCCACGTGCTCGGCTTCCCTGCTGAGGAAAGATTTCGGGATGAAAAGCGGGAAATAGGCGTTCTGATGCCCGGTTTCCTTGAACATTTTGTCGAGGGTCTGCTGCATTTTTTCCCAAATCGCATAGCCGTAAGGCTTTATGACCATACAGCCTCTGACTGCGGATCTTTCAGCAAGATCGGCCTTAACCACAAGGTTATCATACCACTGGGAGTAATTTTCGCTCCTCTTTGTAACTTCCTTTGCCATTATCGTATTCTTTTTATTATATTTGCGG
>CAYNDY010000018.1:8190-10389 GCA_964396105.1 uncultured Muribaculaceae bacterium | reverse complement strand
TTTGCAACCGAAAAACGCGGCGAAGTTACGAAAAATATATGAAAATATGACAAGAGTACATTATATATCAGGACTGTCGGGATTTATGGCCCTCGCAATTGCAGGGGTCATCATTTCTTCCTGTGGAACAGCGGCTAAGTCAAGTTCCTCTCAGCAGTACACTGACGGAATTTATTATACAAGACCTTCCTCGACTGTCACAAAGGCAGATTACGAGAAAAACAAGGAGCAGACGGACGCGCTCTCATCCTTGACAAAGTCAACTCTCATCGACGCCAGGGGCACGGAGGACGCAGCAAGCTCCGCCACAAAAGCTTCCGCTGCAAAAGAGTCTTCAAATTCCCTCACGCTCAACCTTGACGGGGCAACCGTCACGACGGTTTATGTGGACCCATTTATGGGGGTTTATCCTTATTATTATGGATGGCGCAGCTGGATGTACAGCCCCGCCTACTACGCCTGGGACCCGTATTATTGGGGAGGCTGGTACGGAAGGTATTATGACCCATGGTACTGGAGTTCGCTGTGCTACGACCCGTGGTATTGGGACAGCTGGTACTGGGATTCATTCTACTGGGGCGGCAGGTACTCCTGGTATTGGGGCGGATATTATGACCCGTGGTACTGGGGCGGCGGCTGGTATGGCTCTCCGCATCACTACGCGCATCACGGCCCGCACCACGGTCCTCACCACGACATCTGGGGCGGATGGGGCCCGGGCGGCAGCGGACCTGTTCATTTCGGATCGCGCGGCACAGCGACGCCGGGAGGAGTAAGTTACGCTCCGTCTTCCCGCGCAGGTGCCTCAGCGTCAAGGACTTCCTCAGTTTCCCGCAGAAATGGCGTTCAGGCCTCAGGGACTGTAACCCGCGGAGGCTCAGGGAGCGGAGTTTCACGCAACAGCGCGGGAGCATCTTCCGCAAGACCGAGCTCGGTTTCACGGCAGAGCTCATCGTCAAGAGTTGCCAGTGTCGCAAGGCCGGCATCTTCGACCCGTAACACTGCAAGTTCCACCAGCACGGGCGGTACTGTTGTAAGAACCACAGGCTCAAGCACTTCCAGAGGAACTGTTTCGGGCGGTTCGACCGTTTCAAGGCCGGCAGGCTCTTCTTCACGCAGCACTTCAAGCTCCACCCGCAGCTCTTCAAGTTCAACGCGCAGAACCGCGACCTACAGCCGCCCTGCAGGATCCTCCTCCTCAAGAAGTTCATACAGCACCGGAAGTTCATACCGTTCCGCCGGCAGCAGCTCTTCTTATCGCTCAAGCGGCAGCTCCTACTCAGGCAGCTCGTCATCCAGAAGTTCAAGCAGCTCATACCGCTCAAGCGGAAGTTCTTCTTCCTACCGTTCCAGCGGCTCCTCATATAGCGGAGGCAGCAGATCGGGCGGAGGCAGTTCATACTCCGGCGGAGGCAGAAGCAGCGGCGGCGGTGGCGCAAGCAGAAGCTCCTCATCTTCAAGAAGATAGCATATAAGAAATATACCACAACGGCGCCCCATTTCCCCAAAGGAAGGGCCCAAAAAGGAAACAGATATGAAAAAAACAGCACTTACTGCGGCGGCTCTCGTGCTTTGCACGGCTCTCGGAGCACAGAACTACACTGACGCGCTGCGCTACAGCGACAACACATACGAAGGAACGGCCCGCACCCTCGCGATGGGCAACGCATTCACGGCCCTCGGAGGCGATATGGGATCTCTCGGCATCAACCCGGCAGGCTCCGCGGTGGCCCGCTACACCCAGTTCACCGTAAGCCTCGGCCCGGACATTTCCATCGCCCGCACACAGGGGAACGAGATGCCTGACGGCTCGCTCGGATTCGGGAAAAAGATGCGCACCACCAAGGGGGCGTTCGATATGCCGAACATCGGCGGAATGATAAACTTCAACACCGGAAGGACCCGCGGCCTGAAAAACTGGGCAATCGGATTCGTTGTGAACGGCACCTCCACCTACACCAGCGATGTTTTCGCAAAGGGCGTGAACACCACCACATCGGCCTTCGGGCAGATGGCGGCCCGGGCTACCGACCTTGCGGAGGAGGGGTATTTCACCGCAACGGATCTTAACTCCAGCAGCGCCTACAACAATCTGGGCTTCAGCTACTACGACCTCATTTCGGCCTACCGGATAGGGGCAATCGGCTCCATCTCCGACAAGGAATTCATCGGAGCGAGCGAGTTTGCGACAACCTCCGA
>CAYNDY010000018.1:4626-8090 GCA_964396105.1 uncultured Muribaculaceae bacterium | reverse complement strand
GCCCGCAAAGGCACCGAGTACAGGGCAAGCGGAAGCGGAGTTTATGGAAAATTCGGAGTCATACTGACCCCGTGGAAGGGCCTGAGGCTCGGAGCGGCCATCCAGACCCCGACCCTCCAGACCATCAAGGAGCGCATCTGGTACACGGCTGAGGCTGCGTTTGAAAACTCCCGTTACGGCGGAAGCGAGACTTCCCCTGAGGGAACATTCGAATACATAGTAAGAAGCCCGATGAGGGCCAATTTCGGAGCGGCACTGACTTTCGGAACCTGGGGAGTTCTGAGCGCGGACTACGAGCTGACAAACTACAGGAAGATGACCTTCCGCGTGCCGGGAACTTCCGACAACAGCGAATTCGACTCTGCGAACAACGAGATTCTGGACCTCTGCGGAGTTCAGCACTATTTCCGTCTCGGAACTGAGATAAAACCTGTCTCCCAGTTCGCAATCAGGGCCGGCTACACCGCAAAGTCCTCCGGAGTCACCTACGAGTACAACTCCTCCAACGGCCTTGACAAAATCAAGAAAGTGCCATACACCCACTCCGCATCCTTCGGACTCGGCTACTCATCAAAGGGGTCGTTCTTCGCGGACATAGCGGCAATCTGCTATTTCTACCCGACATCCTACATCACCCCGTACGCCGACTACATCTTCAACGAAACCACCGGCGACCCGGACCCGTACACCCCGGAGATTACCTGCAAAAGCAAACTTGTCAAAGTTGTAGCGACGCTCGGCTGGAGATTTTAAGATATGCAAAAAATGTTGTATTTTTGCGCGTTTATAGCGTCCAAGGGAAAATTAAACATCCAGGCGCAACCCAACGCAAATAAATACAACATTATATGATGACGTCAAAGGAAATCAGAAAAGCCTACCTTGACTTTTTCGCTTCTAAGGGACACACCATCGTCCCTTCAGCTCCGATGGTCGTAAAGAACGACCCTACGCTTATGTTCACCAACGCCGGAATGAACCAGTTCAAGGACTGGCTCCTCGGCAACAGCCCGGCTCCGTTCCCTCGGGCTACGGACAGCCAGAAGTGCCTCAGGGTCAGCGGAAAGCACAATGACCTTGAGGAGGTCGGACACGACACCTACCACCACACCATGTTCGAGATGCTCGGCAACTGGAGCTTCGGCGACTACTTCAAGAAAGAGGCGATCGACTGGGCCTGGGAACTTCTCACCGAGGTCTATAAAATCGACAGGAACAGGCTCTACGCCACCATTTTCGAGGGCAGCGCTGAGGACGGAACCGCTCTTGACACCGAGGCCCGCGACCAGTGGCTCACCCACCTTCCTGCCGACAGGGTAATCCTCGGAAACAAACACGACAACTTCTGGGAAATGGGCGACACAGGCCCTTGCGGACCTTGCTCGGAGATTCACGTGGACCTTCGCAGCGACGAGGAAAGGGCGGCTGTTCCGGGTGCTGAACTCGTGAACAAGGGACACCACCTCGTGATTGAGATCTGGAATCTCGTGTTTATGCAGTACAACCGCAAGGCCGACGGCAGCCTCGAACTTCTTCCGCATCAGAATGTGGACACGGGAATGGGCTTCGAGAGGCTTTGTATGACCCTTCAGGGCAAGCAGAGCAACTACGACACCGATGTTTTCACCGGAATGATCCACAAGATTGAGGAGCTCTCAGGAAAGAAATACGGAGTGGATGAGAACACCGACATCGCAATGAGAGTAATCGCAGACCACATCCGCGCAATTTCATTCTCAATCGCCGACGGCCAGCTTCCGTCGAATGTGAAGGCCGGCTATGTAATCCGCCGAATCCTGCGCCGTGCAGTGCGTTACGGCTACACCTTCCTCGGTTTCGGGGAGCCGTTCCTCTGCAGGCTCGTGGGCCAGCTCGTGAGCGATATGGGCGAGTTCTACCCTGAAATCGCAGCCCAGCAGGCACTCATAGAGAAAGTGATCAAGGAAGAGGAAATGGCGTTCCTCCGCACTCTGGACAGAGGTATCAAGCTGATTGACAGCATTATGGAAAAATGCGCCGACACCAAGGTAATCAAGGGAGAGGACGCATTCACCCTCTACGACACCTTCGGATTCCCGATTGACCTTAGCGAGCTCATCGCTTCCGAGAAGGGCTACAAGATTGACCTTCAGGGTTTTGAGGCAGAGCTCAAGAAGCAGAAGGACCGCGCGCGCAACGCCACCGCCAACGAGTTCGGCGACTGGATCGAGTTCCACCACTGCGACAGCGTGGAGTTCCTCGGCTACGACTTCACCGAGATTGACGGAGCGCTTCTCGCCCGCCACAGAACCGTGAAGCAGAAGAACAGGGAGATGATCCAGCTCGTCTTCGACCGCACTCCTTTCTACGGGGAGATGGGCGGCGAGGTCGGCGACACCGGCTACATCGAGTCCGAGAACGGCGAGAGAATCAGGATTCTTGACACCGTGAAGGAGAACAACCTCACCATCCACATCGCCGAAAAGCTTCCTACGGACTGCTCCTGCAGTTTCCGTCTGGTAGTGGACAAGGAGAGAAGGCAGAGGATTGCCAACAACCACAGCTGCACCCACCTTCTCCATCAGGCACTGCGTGAAATCCTCGGAAAGCACGTGGAGCAGAAAGGCTCTTTCGTTTGCGACGAATATTTCCGCTTCGACTTCTCACACTTCGAGAAACTCACTGACGAGCAGATACTTAAAGTTGAAAGGAGAGTAAACGAACTCATCCGCGCCGACTACCCTCTCGTTGAAAAGAGGGACGGAACGATGGAAGACGCCAAGGCTATGGGCGCAATGGCACTCTTCGGAGAAAAATACGGCGACAGGGTTCGCATCGTTCGCTTCGGCGACTCAGTGGAGCTCTGCGGAGGCTGCCACACCGCCTCAACCGGCAAAATCGGCTTCTTCAAAATCACATCCGAGAGCGCAATCGCAGCAGGTATGCGCAGGATCGAGGCCCGCACCGGAGCCCCTGCAGAGGATGTGGTATTCTCTATGGAAGACTCCCTCAAGGCTGCCAAGGCCCTTCTGAACAATGCTCCGGATCTCGCCGGTGCGGTTCGCAAGCTCATCGAGGAGAACGACGCTTTCAAGAAAGAGCTTGAGAATGTCGCAAAGGAAAAGGCCGCCGCCTACAAGAAGACTCTCGAGGAGAGCGCCCAGAGCGTGAACGGCATTAGGACAGTTGTCCTTCGCAAGGTTGAAGACCCTGCGATGCTCAAGAACGCGGCGTTTATGCTCCAGAAGGAGGCGAAGAATCTTGCCGTTGTCGCAGCATACGAGGCGGCAGGCAAGCCGCAGCTTCTCGTTATGTACTCCGCAGACCTTGTAGCCGCAGGGCACAACGCCGGAGCTGACGTGAAGGCAGCCGCAAAGGCCATCCTCGGAGGCGGCGGCGGACAGCCGGGTCTTGCGACCGCAGGCGGAAAGAACGCCGCAGGCCTCGACGAAGCCCTCAACGCCATCCTCGCTTCCTTGAAGTAA
>CAYNDY010000018.1:0-4526 GCA_964396105.1 uncultured Muribaculaceae bacterium | reverse complement strand
AAGTCCTTCGTATGGCCGTTTATCGCAATCCTTCTGATTGTGATATTCATCCTTATGATGCAGTTCCTCTGGCTCTACATAGACGAGCTGGTGGGAAAGGGACTCGGTATGGGCGTCATCCTGGAGTTTATGATGTGGGGGGCGTGCACGCTTCTGCCGCTCTCGCTCCCGCTGGCGACGCTGCTTTCGGCGATGATGACCCTCGGGAACTTCGCCGAAAGCAACGAGCTTCTTGCGATGAAGTCCGCGGGCATATCCCTCTCAAGGATTCTGCTTCCCATCGGCATAGTTTGCGGAATCATCAGCATCAGCGCATTTTTCATCGCCGACGACCTCATCCCTGTGGCATACAACCAGATATATACACTCCGCGAGGACATCGGAAAAACGAAGTCGGAGATTAAAATCCCTACGGGGACATTCTACGACGGCATCGAGGGGTATATCCTCAGGGTTGACGAGAGGAACGACGAGACCGGGATGATGTACAAGGTGATGGTCTATAACCACACCAACCACAAGGGCAACACCAGCCTCACCGTGGCCGACTCGGCGAAGATGACGATGTCAAAGGACAAGAGCTACCTCACATTCTCTATGTACAGCGGCTCCAATTTCGAGGAGACCAACACCAAGAAATACCGCGACACCACCCTCCAGCTCCAGAAAATCGAGTTCGACCGCCAGCAGATAATAATTCCGCTTGAGAACTACGCCTTTCACAAGTCCGACTCCGCGCGCTACAGCGACCAGGTCAAGTCGATGAGCCTCAAGGAGTTGAATCACGGAAAGGACTCCATCGGAAGGATTAACGAGGCGGCTCACGACGAGAATGCAAAGGCTGTGAAAGGCTACCGCTCGGGGCTGAAGTACCACTCCCAGATGGACTCCACGGCGAGGACTCGCATAACGACGCCTTTCCGCCCGGAGAACGAAGGGAAGTGGAAGGACATCGACAGCGAAATCAAGGCGGTGCAGGGAGCGATTTCAAAGGCAGAGGACCTTCAGAGCACGCTTTCGATGTACGGGAACGATGTCGGGTTCCACACGAGGGTTCTGCGCAACATCGACATCGAAATCCTGAGCAAGTTCGCCCTCTCGCTCGCCTGCTTCATCTTCTTCCTCATCGGTGCGCCGCTCGGAGCCCTGATCCGCAAGGGAGGACTCGGCACGCCGGCAATCATCTCGGTGCTTTTCTTCGTAGCATATTGGGTCATAGACATTTCCGGAAAGAAACTCGCGAGGGACGGCGCCATAGACCCGGTTCTCGGAGTGTTCATTTCCAGCTACATCCTCTTCCCGACGGGAGTTTTCCTCACGTGGAAGGCGGTGAACGACTCGACCCTTTTCAACATCGACAACATAAAGGCCAGGTTCAGAAAAATCAAGGCAAAGATTATGGGAATATTCAAAAAGACAAGAATAGTTTATATGGGTACGCCGGAGTTCTCTGTGGCTCCGCTCGATGCTCTCATTAAGAACGGATATGAGGTTGTGGGAGTTGTGACCGTGGCGGACAAGCCTTCGGGACGCGGGCTCAAGATGAACGAGAGCGCGGTGAAGCAGTACGCTGTGGCGCACAACATTCCTGTGCTTCAGCCTGTCTCGCTCAAGGACGAGAGTTTCCTTGAGGCGCTGAAGGCGTGGAAGCCGGATCTTTTCGTCGTTGTGGCATTCAGGCTGCTTCCGCAGTGCGTCTGGAGCATTCCTAAGCTCGGGACATTCAACCTCCACGCAGCCCTGCTGCCGCAGTACAGAGGTGCCGCCCCGATTAACTGGGCTGTCATCAACGGCGAGAATATGACCGGAGTCACCACCTTTATGATTGACGCGGGTGTGGACACCGGAAAGATTATGTACAGGGAGCAGTGCCCTATTCTGCCGACAGACACGGCCGGAACGCTGCACGACAAGCTGATGGAGATGGGCGCGAACCTCGTTGTGCAGACCGTGGAGGCCATCATCGAGGGCAGCGTCGAGTTCAGGATTCAGCGCAGCTTCATCCAGGGCGCCGAGGTTCTGAAGCCTGCGCCTAAGATTACCAAGGAGATGTGCCGTATCGACTGGAACAGGACCACCGCCGAGGTGTACAATTTCGTCCGCGGTCTGAGCCCGTACCCTACCGCCTACACTCTTCTGAGGAAGGAAGGCGAGGGCGAGCCGCTTGCACTTAAAGTTTTCTTCGGGGAGAAACTCACGGGAGACGCTCTCAAGGCTGCACTCGCTGCCGGAGCCGGGGCTGGCGAGGCCGGGACTACAGGCGGCACGGCAGTGGCATCAAACGGCACGGCCGGGGCTACAGACGGCACGGCAGTGGCTACGACGGCTCCGGGACGGCTCCTCAGCGACGGAAAGACCTTCCTTGCTGTCACAACAGCTGACGGAGCGCTTTCAATCACTGACCTCCAGATGGCAGGCAAGAAGCGGATGGACGCCAAGGCCTTCCTTCTCGGCTTCAGGGATGTGGAGAAGTGGTCTGTCGTAGCAGAGGGCTGATTACAAGTGGGTGGCTTGCCATTTAGGAGGTCGGAAAAGATTTTGGCTGATAGAAATGCAGGAAGTCAATGATATAGCGATAGTTGCAGACGGGGAGTTCCCCCTGAGCGAATACCCGCGCTGGATTCTTTCCTCCGCCGACAGGGTGGTCTGCTGCGACGGTGCCGTGGTGAAATATCTCGCTTTCAGCGGTGGAAAGGCGCCTAACGCCATCGTGGGCGATATGGACACCCTTTCCGAAGATCTCAAAATCCGTTATAAGGACATCATAGTAAAATACGACGAGCAGGACTACGACGACCTCGCAAAGGCCGTCCGCTACGCCGTGGGGGCATATCCTGAAGTTCAGAGAGTTCACATTATCGCCTCGGGAGGCGGTGCGGAGGACTTTACCATCGGGAACTACGGTCTTCTGATGGAGTTCGCGGCGATGTACCCCGGCGTGCGCTTTGACGCCGTTTCCGACCGCACGACAGCTTTTCCGCTTACGGGCAGCGACAGCTTCGACTGCGGAGCGGGGCGCACGGTTTCGGTTTTCTCACCCGACCCGACGCTGAGAATCTCGTCCGAGGGACTTGAGTGGCCGCTGGATGAGGTCTGCTTTGACAACTGGTGGAAGGGAATCCGCAACAGGGCAACCTCCGACAGGGTGACGCTCCGCTTCAACCATCCCGCGAAAGCGCTCATTATACTCAACTGACGGCTTACTGTTTTACGCCTCCCGGAGGGCGGACAAAGCACTGGATTTTTAGAAATTTTTAATGTCAATATATTAACACACATATAGTTATGGAAACAAATTCATATTTTCCAAAAACAGAGGACATCGAGGCTGCATCAAAGACTCTTCAGGAGATTCTCTCCCCCACTCCCCTGCAGATGAACTACCACTACAGCTCGAAATACGGCTGTGACGTCTTCCTCAAGAGGGAGGACCTCCAGATGGTGCGTTCCTACAAAATCCGCGGCGCCTACAACAAAATCCGCTCAATCGCTCCGGAGGTTCTGCGCTACGGGATTGTCTGCGCCTCTGCCGGCAACCACGCTCAGGGTGTGGCGTTCTCCTGCAACAAACTGAAAATTATGGGTTCCATCTATATGCCGGTCACGACCCCGAGGCAGAAAATCGAGGCCGTGAGTATGTTCGGTAAGGAATATGTGGACATCGTTCTCACCGGTGACACCTTCGATGAGGCCAACGAGGCGGCAATAAAGTATGCCCAGAGAAGCGGCAAGACCTTCATTCCGCCGTTCGACGACGAGAAAATCATCGAGGGCCAGGGCACAATCGGCTACGAAATCACCTGTCAGGCCGAGGAGCCGCTCGACTACATCTTCATCCCAATCGGAGGCGGCGGACTCGCCAGCGGAGTGGGCGCCTACATCCACCAGAAGTGGCCGGAGTGCAAAATAATAGGAGTGGAGCCGGCCGGTGCGGCAAGTATGAAGGCTTCGCTCGACGAGGGGCACATCGTGGACCTCGAACACATAAACAAGTTCGTGGACGGAGCTGCGGTGAAGAAGCCGGGCAAGCTCACCTACGGCATCTGCAAGGAGATACTCGACGACATAATCCCGGTTCCGGAAGGGGCTGTGTGCACCACGATCATCGAGATGTACAACAAGAACGCGACGGTGGTGGAGCCCGCAGGAGCGCTTTCAGTGGCGGCTCTTAGGTTCTACGCCGACAAAATCAAGGGAAAGAAGGTCGCCTGCATAATCTCCGGCAGCAACAACGACATAACCCGAATGGAGGAAATCCGCGAGCAGAGCCTTGTGTATGAAGGACTTAAGCACTATTTCATAGTAAACTTCCCGCAGAAGGCCGGAGCTCTTCTCACATTCATCCGCGACATTATCGGCCCGTCCGACAACCTCGTCTACATCCAGTACATCAAAAAGACCAACAAAGAGGAAGGCCCTGCGCTAATCGGCATCGAGGTTGCCGCCAAAGAGGACTACGACGCGCTCATCCGCCGGATGGAAGCCCACGGCGTTTCCTACGAGTACATAAACCAGAACAACAAGCT
>CAYNDY010000017.1:17498-18570 GCA_964396105.1 uncultured Muribaculaceae bacterium | reverse complement strand
TTGAATAGACCCGTAATAAACACAATATGAAACGAAACATTTTAGTCTCTCTCCTTCTGCTGCTTCTTGTGGGCTTTTCCGCCGGGGCGCAGAAGACCCGTCAGAACTATGTCATCGGATTCTACAACCTCGAGAACCTTTTCGACATCTATGACGACCCTGTGAAAAATGACCAGGAATACACTCCGGAGGGCAAAAACCACTGGACCGAGACCAAGTACAACAAGAAGCTCCACAATATGGCGACGGTAATCCGCGCTATGGCCGACAACAACCATCGCTGGCACACGATTCTGGGCGTTTCCGAGATTGAGAACCGCCTTGTCCTCGAGGACCTTGTGAGCCAACCTGAGATCGCCGAGGCGAACTACCAGATTGTCCACTACGACAGCCCCGACCGAAGGGGAGTGGACGTGGCGCTGCTCTACAAGCCCGAGCAGTTCACGCTTCTTGACAGCGAGTCCATCCCGTTCGACTTCAACTCTGACATCGACTTCTCCGACACCGACACCTCCTACTTCAAGACCCGTGACATCCTGATGGTGCACGGCGAGATTGCGGGCGAGGAGTTCGCCTTCTATGTCGCCCATCTCCCGTCCCGCGTGGGTGGAAAGGGCGGAAACCTCAGAAGCCGCGGCGCCGAAATCATCTACAACCACTCCCGCAGAATGGAGCAGCTCTATCCCGGGATTAAAATCGTGGTTATGGGAGATATGAACGACAACCCTACCGACGAGTCTATGGCGGTCTATCTTCACGGCAAAGAGAGCCTTGAGGATGTAACCCCTGCGGATTTCTATTCTCCATATATCTCTATGCTCAAGGCCGGCTACGGTTCCCTCTGCTATCAGGGAGTCTGGAGCATCTATGACCTCGAGCTGGTGAACTACGCCCTTGCGCTCGCGCCTAACGGGGGACTCAAGATTCAGAGCGTTACCAAAAACCACGGCAAGGAGTATTGGGGAGTGGTGTTCAAGAGGCCTTGGATGACCACCCAGAGCGGCACCTACAAGGGTTATCCGTTCCGCACGTTCTCCAACGGGTCTTTTATCGGAGGCTATAGCGACCACTA
>CAYNDY010000017.1:2140-17398 GCA_964396105.1 uncultured Muribaculaceae bacterium | reverse complement strand
CAAAAATATGGTTAAAAAACTCTTAATGGCAGCGGCGACGCTCCTCGCCACGCTTTCGCTCCAGGCTCAGACCTCGGGAGTGGGCGGCGTGAAGGGAACAGTCGTCAACCGCGCCGGGCGAGCTCCAATCGCCGGTGCCCAGATTACCATTGCAAAAGGCGGCGAAACCGTTATCAGCGACAAATCCGACGCTGAAGGAGCCTTCCTTTTCGACGGTCTTGACAACGGAACCTATCAGATGACCGTCGAGGCTCCGGGCTACCTTCCTTCAAACATTAACCTCACCGTCGAGGGCTATGTAAAGGACCTCATCTTCGTTTCCCTCGTGGTCGAGCAGGTCGTGCGGGACGCGGATGACACCTCCTTCGCCGAGTTCGATATGGAAGACTCCGGCTACACCGACGCCCCTTCCATCCTCTTCGGCGCCAATGACCCCTACAACAACATCGTGGGCTACGGCTTCAGCGACGTCCGTTTCAAGAACAGGGGTTACAACAGCGAGAGCCAGGAAGTGCTCCTCGCCGGCGTGAAGATGAACGATGCCGTCACCGGTTATTCTCCTTACTCCCTCTGGAGCGGACTCAACGAGGCCACCCGTGCAAAGGAAAGCACCATCGGAGTGGAGTCTTCCCCGTACAGCTTCGGAGGATATAACGGCGTGACCAACATCCTTGCAAACCCTGCATCGGTAAGGCCGGGCTGGAGGTTCAGCGCCCTCACCAATTCCGCGCTCTATCGTCTCCGCCTTATGGCGACCTACGCCTCCGGAGAGATGGACAACGGCTGGTCGTATGCCGCCAGCGTCTCTGCCCGAATCGGCGGAAACGACTGGGTGAAAGGAGTTTACTACCGCTCGTTCGCCTATTATCTCGGCGCCGAGAAGAAGTGGGGTGACGCTCACCGTCTCTCA
Organism: uncultured Muribaculaceae bacterium; assembly: GCA_964396105.1. Lineage (GTDB taxonomy): Bacteria > Bacteroidota > Bacteroidia > Bacteroidales > UBA932 > Cryptobacteroides. The sequence goes on along the minus strand of CAYNDY010000017.1, from coordinate 16,488 downwards.
TTTATGGCCTTCGCAGCTCCGGGACAGAGGGGTGCCCAGAACGCTTCCACCCAGGAGGTTTACGACCTTATGGGCGACAATATGTACAACTCAAACTGGGGCTATCAGAACGGCAAGGTGAGAAACTCCCGCGTCAGGGACACCCACGAGCCGGTTTTCGTCCTCAAATACACCACCAACCCTCTCGAGAACTTCGAGGCCGGCGTGACCCTTCTCTACCGCACGGGCCGCAACGGCTATTCAGCCCTCGACTGGTATGACTCCGCCGACCCGCGTGCCGACTACTACCGCAACCTCCCGAGCTACTACTATATGGAGGACAGCAACTGGGGCAGGGTCAATATGGACAAATACGAGTGGGCAGCCGAGGCCTGGAGGACTGATGTGAAGACTCAGCACCTCGACTGGGACCGTCTCTACAACGTGAACTACTACGCTGCCGACGGCCGCTCGAAGTACATCCAGGAGGAAAGGCGCACCGATCAGAACGACTTCAACATCGCCGCCAACTTCAAGTGGACCACCGGAAGCCTCTTCACCCTCAAGGGCGGAGTCAATGCAAAAATAAACCGCACAGAGTACTACAAGAAGGTCAAGGACCTTCTCGGCGGCGAGTACTACCTCAACACCGACAACTTCGCCGAGCGTGACTTCTCCTTCTCCGAGGCTATGATCCAGAACGACCTGGACTACTATCTCGCACACGGAGAGGCCCAGCAGATCACCAAGGGCGGCAAGTACGGCTACGACTACTACGCCCAGGTGCGCAACGCGGACGCGTGGGTGAGCGGATTCTTCGATTTCGGCAACTTCAAGATGGACGGAGCCGCCCGCATCGGCTACTCCTCATTCTGGAGGGAAGGTCTCGTGAGAAAGGGACTCTTCGCCGGCCTTGACGACAACGGAAACGAAATCATCGTGAAGGACATCAACGGCAACTCCCTCAACCTTTCCACAAAGGACCAGAACGGAGAATATGTGACATCAAAGGGTAAATCAAAGGTTTCGCGGTTCCTTACCTACGCCGGGAAAGGACACCTGGAGTATGACTTCACCGGCGGCCACCGCATCTACGCGAACGCAGGACTCTATGTTGACGCTCCTACCTTCAACCAGTCCTTCCTCTCCCCGAGAACCCGCAACTCTCTGATTCCGAATCTCCGCAAGCCTAAGACGGCCTCAGCCGACATCAACTACCAGCTGAGCAACAACGGCTACGACCTCCGTCTCACCGGGTTCTGCACCTACATTTTCCATCAGTCGGATATGATGAGCTTCTACGATGACTCCCAGCGCTCTTTCACCAACTTCGCGATGACGAACATCAACCAGAGGCACCTCGGAATCGAGCTCGGATTCAAGATTCCGTTCTTCGCCCAGGGCCTGAGCCTCCAGGGAGCCCTCAGCTGGGGTGACTATGTTTACATCTCCACTCCGACGATGTACCAGACTGTGGACAACAGCTCCGAAGTGGTTGCCGACTCCTACGGAAAGCCTGTGACCTACTGGGCCGAGAGTCCTGTATATAAGCTCCGCGACGACCTCACCGAGGACGACTGGGCTGTCATCAACTCCTCCACAATCGTCCCTACCGAGTATTTCGCAACCGACGAGGACGGCTACTACATCGTTGAGAAGGTTCAGAAGCACCACGTTCCTTCAACCCCTCAGATTGCGGCAAACCTCGCCCTCAACTACAGAACCTCTTCCTACTGGTTCTTCACTCTCGGGGCCAACGTCTATGCGAAGTCCTACCTGGATATGAACCCGCTCTACCGCACAATCAAGGCTGCGGCAGGTCCTGACAACTCCCTCTCCGACGACTACATCACCGAGCACTCCCGCTCCACCAAGAGCTGGATTCTGGGCGCTGAGAAGCACAACTGGGCTCTGAGCGAAGAGTACGCGGAAAAGGGCCTCACCCCTGGCGAAATCAACTATATGACCAAGCAGGAGGAGTTCAAACCGGCTGTTGTCGTCAACCTCAGCGTCGGAAAGTCCTGGTACATAGACCGCAAATACAACTTCGGCTTCTCTCTCGAGGTCAAGAACCTCCTGAACAACAGGAACATAAAGACCGGAGGATACGAGCAGACGCGTCTTATAAAGAGCGAGAACTACGCCAACTACTATAAGTTCGATTCCAAGTATTTCTATATGCAGGGAATCAACTATATGTTGAACCTTTATTTCAGATTCTAAGGAGGAGAGGAATGATTATGAAAGCGAATGTTATTATGAAAGGAAATATGCTTGGGATGCTTTCATCCCTTGTCCTTCTCGCGACGATGCTTTGCTCCTGCGAGGAATTTCAGCCGGTTTTCACCGGGAAATACAAGGATGCCGAGGTTTATACCCCGTTCGATCCGTCCGAGGTTACGGGCACGGTGCTTACGGTTAAGGAACTTTGCACTAGGTTTATGTCCGAGGCCGCCAAGATTGATGATAAAACCAAGATGAACAACCTCTCGAACCTCAAGACCTGGAGCTGGGACGTGAGCGAGGACCTCTGGGTGTGCGGACGCATCACGACTTCCGACCGCTACGGCAACTTCTACAAGTCCTTCTATATCCAGGACGACGACGAGGGCCCTGGCGTCGAGGTTAAAATCGGCCTCACGAGCCTTTACAACGACTACCTCGAGGGCCAGATGGTCTATATAAGCCTTGACGAACTCTCTGTCGGCGAATATGGCTGGAAATCAGGAAATTACGGCGGATCGGGAACAATCCAGATCGGACTCCGTGACCCTGAGAAGACCAAGTATTCCACCTCCTACATAGAGGACAAATACATAGTTGACCGCCACATTTTCCGCTGCGACCCGACCAACATCAAGCCGGTCACCCCTAAGGTGATAACCTCTCTTCCTGCAAAGGCAAGTTCGCAGGCCGAGGACAACTCCGTGGGCTCACTCGTGACGATCAAGGGCCTCAAGTACGGCAACGAGGTGTTCGCCCTTCTGTACATCAACGGCAACGAGTCCAATGACGAGTCTTCAAACCGTATTTTCCTCTCAGACAAGACCTGGAACATCACCACCTGGGCGATGACAAAGACCAACTTCCTTAATCATATCGACGCAGGAGACTGGGACAGCGCCTCTGTGGGCAATTCCGGCTCCACAACGGGACAGACCCTTGCTGACGTGAAGTCTCAGATCCGTTCCAATGCCAACGCATACTCCGTGAGCCAGTATTTCACCGGCGCGGGCGGAACGGTGCAGATCCGTACGAGCGGCTACTCCAAGTTCGCCGACCTTGAAATCGACAAGGACGTTCTGAGCGGAAAGAAGACCATCACCGCAACTGGCGTGCTCACAATGTATCAGGGCAGCGTGCAGCTGGTTGTGATTGATTCCTCCGACATTATCGTAGAATAATCTGAATGCCTCCGAAAGCTCGTGCGTACCTTTCGGGGGCATTTTATATAATTTCATATCAAATGGTTATGAAGAAAAATCTGTTTATTATGGCTCTTGCTCTTTCGGCGCTTACCGCCTGCCACGAGAATCCCTTCCTCACCGAATGGGACACCCCTTACGGAATACCTCCGTTCGAGAAAATTAAAACCGGGGACTATCTTCCGGCCATAGAGGAGGGCATCCGTCAGCAGAGTGAGGAAATCCAGGCTATCATCGCCCAGGACGAGACTCCTACCTTTGAGAATACGATTGCGGCGCTTGACCGCAGCGGGGAGCTCCTCGAAAAGGTGGAGGGTGTGCTTTTCAACCTCAGCGAGACCGACGGAACGCCTGAGCTTCAGGCAGTTGTGGAGGAGGTCATTCCGCTTGTCTCCGACCACGCGAGCGCAATCTATATGAATCACGATCTTTTCGAGAGGGTGCAGAAAGTTTATGCCGACGCCTGCTTCGCCGAGGATTCGGGCTGTGACGATGGCTGCGGAGTGAAACTCACCAGGGAAGAGATGATGCTCCTTGAAAAGACCCACAGGGCGTTTGTAGCCAACGGAATTGCGCTTTCCGAGGAGAATCAGTCCCGGATGAAGGAAATCAATTCCCGCCTTGCTTCGCTTGAGCAGAAATTCGGAACGAACCTTCTCGCCGAGAACAACGCTTTCACAGCAGAGTGCGGCATAAGCGTTTCGGAATATGCCCCTGCGATGGCTTCCTGCGCTGACCGTGCGCTCAGGGAGAAAATGTTTCGGGCCTATTCCACCCGCGGCGCGAACGGGGGAGAGAACGACACGAGGGAGATAATCGCGGAAATCCTTGAACTCCGTCAGGAGAAGGCCCGCCTTCTTGGCTATGACACTCCGGCCGCGTTCATTCTTTCGGACAAGATGGCGAAGACCCCCGAGGCTGTGGATGCATTTCTTCAGACCATCATAACCCCGGCTGTTGCGAAGGCCAGAGTGGAACTTGCGGACCTTCAGGCTGAAATGGACAAGGACATCGCCGCGGGAAAACTCGAAAAAGGCACTCGCATCGCTCCGTGGGACTGGGCCTATTACGCCGAGAGGGTGAAAAAGGAAAAATTCGCCCTTGACGAGGCCGAGACCAAGCCGTATTTCAAAATGGAGAATGTCCGCAAGGGCGTTTTCGAGACGGCATCCAGGCTTTACGGAATCAAGATTGAGCCGGTCGAAAATGCTCCTAAATATCACAAGGATGTGGAGGTGTTCAAGGTAAGTGACGCTTCCGACGGCACTTTCCTCGGCATCCTCACGACGGACTACTATCCGCGCAGCACCAAAAGGGGCGGGGCGTGGATGAATAACATCCGTAGTCAGGGCTATGACGCTGCAGGGAACGATGTCCGTCCGATTATCGTGAATGTGGGCAACTTTACGAAGCCGACGGCGGACACTCCGTCGCTTCTTACCATCGACGAGGTGGGCACGATGTTCCACGAGTTCGGACACGCCCTCCACGGTCTTCTCACCCGCTGCCACTACAAGGGCGTGAGCGGCACTTCTGTAGCCCGCGATTTCGTGGAGCTCCCGTCGCAGATTAACGAGAACTGGGCGTTCCAGCCGGAAGTTCTCGCGACCTACGCCTTCCACTACGAGACCGGAGAGGTCATCCCGGAAGCTCTCGTGAAGAAAATCGTCGCTGCAGGCACTTTCAACCAGGGCTTTATGACTACGGAGCTCGCCGCAGCATCCATTCTCGATATGAAGTGGCACGAGCTTGAGTCCATCTGGGTGGACAAATCTTCGCCGCTTGCGGGCGAGGTGGTGAACCCTCAGAATGAGTCGCTTCGCCGCATTGACATTCCGGCTTTTGAGAAGAAGGTCTGCGAGGAGATGGGGCTGATTGACGAAATCATCCCGCGCTACCGCACCACGTATTTCAACCACATCTTCAACAGCGGCTACAGCGCAGGCTACTACAGCTATCTCTGGGCGGAGGTGCTGGACAAGGATGCGTTCGAGCTCTTCAGGGAGAGGGGCGTTTTCGACCCCGGGACCGCAGCCTCATTCAAGCACAACATTCTTGAGGCGGGCGGCAGCGAGGAGCCGATGACGCTGTACAAGCGGTTCAGAGGTTCTGAACCCGATCCTAAGTGGTTACTTAAAGCAAGGGGGTTAAAGTAATATTCGCCTCCGGCTCCTCGTATATACTCCTTGTATAAACAAACAGAGTGACTCATCGGAGCCACTCTGTTTTGTTTTTTATGTAGGATTTGCTCTTTAGATGAGCGCCTCGCCTGTCATAGCCTCTGGCTGAGGAATACCCATCAGTTTGAGGATAGTCGGAGCGACATCGGCAAGCTTACCGTCGCGAACGCTCTTGACCTCGGGGCCGGCGTTGATGACGATGAACTGCACGGTGTTGAGGGAGTGGGCGGTGTTCGGAGTGCCGTCGGCGTTCACAGCGTGGTCGGCGTTTCCGTGGTCGGCGGTGAGAAGAACGGTGTAGCCGTTAGCCTCGGCTGCCTCTACAACCCTCTTTACGCACTGGTCAACCTTTGCCACAGCCCTGCAGATGGAAGTGAATACTCCCGTGTGGCCCACCATATCGCCGTTCGCGAAGTTGAGGATAATCATATCCTCTTTTCCTGTGTTAAGCACATCCACGAGTTTGTCGGTGATTTCCACAGCGCTCATCTCCGGCAGAAGGTCGTAGGTCGGCACCTTAGGGGAGTTCACGAGGATGCGGTCCTCGTTCTCGAACTGCGCCTCCCTTCCTCCGTTGAAGAAGAAGGTCACGTGCGCATATTTCTCGGTCTCGGCAATCCTCAGCTGCCTCTTTCCCGCCTTTGCAACGGTCTCGCCGAGCGTGTCGTTCACATTCTCCTTAGGGAAGAGGATGTGAAGACCCTGGAACGAACCGTCGTACGGAGTCATACAGCAGTAGTAGAGAGGAATCGTGTGCATTCCCTGCTCAGGCATATCGGCCTGGGTGAGAACTGAGGTGATTTCACGTGCGCGGTCGTTGCGGAAGTTGATGAAAATCACCGCATCTCCCTCCTCGATGGTTGCAAGAGCCTTTCCGTCGGCGCCGGTGATGACGGTAGGTTTTATGAACTCGTCGGTAACTCCCTCGGCGTAGGAAGCGTCAATGGCCTCGGAGGCAGATGCGGCTTTCACACCTTCGCCGCAGACGAGCATATCGTAGGCTGCCTTGACCCTGTCCCATCTCTTGTCGCGGTCCATCGCATAGAACCTTCCGCAGACAGAAGCCACCTTTCCGCAGCTTTCGCCCATCTTCTTCTCCAGTTCCTCGATGAAGCCCTTGCCGCTGTGGGGGTCGCAGTCGCGTCCGTCCATAAAGCAGTGCACATAAACGTTCTCGAGGCCGTATTTTTTCGCCTCGGCGAGGAACTCATAGACGTGAGCCTGTGAAGAGTGGACTCCTCCCATAGACATAAGTCCCATAAAGTGGAGCTTCTTTCCGCTCTTTTTTACATATTCGTATGCGGCCTTAATCTCCGGATTCTCAAGGAGTTTGTGATCCCTGCAGGCGATGTTGATTTTTACAAGGTCCTGATAGACGACCCTGCCGGCGCCGAGGTTGAGGTGACCCACCTCGGAGTTTCCCATCTGTCCGTCAGGCAGTCCGACATATTCGCCGCAGGCCTGAAGGTGTCCGAAGGGGTATTTTGCGCGGAGTGAGTCGATGTACGGCGCGCCCTGCGTGTAGATTGCGTTTGTCCAGTCGTGTTTGCCCTCGCCCCAACCGTCGAGGATCATAAGAAGAACTTTTTTATTCATATTGTTTTGATTTTATTGTCTCAAGGTACATTTATTGTCGTAGGAAAACGGCTCTCCTTGAGCTCCTTTCCCCAAATTATGCCAAGTGAGCAAATTTTACTAAATTTGCGCCGCAAATATAAGTAAATTTACTCAAGTTTCGCAAGAAACTTGATAAGGGCAAGCGCCCGCCGGCCAAAGGCCGTAAAAAGTCCCCCTGACAGGGGGTGTAGGGGGTTGAAAGTAAAAAAGTGCGTGGGGAATTGAAAGGGTGAGAAGAGAGAAAAGGTCAGGGTTAACCAGTAACTGGAATAATTGAATTACATTAAATAATGTCAAGAAGAAAGAAATTCGGTGCGCGGAAGCCCCGCGAAAAGAAAGTGTTCCCGGTCTTTGAGGGAACCGTGCAGATGACCCGTGAGGGATTCGCATTCGTTGTTATTGAGGGGGAGGAAGATGATGTTTATGTCAGCCGCACAAAGCTTGGCGGCGCCCTTCACGGCGACAGGGTCAAGGTTGCCGTAACCCGTGAAAAAACCGAAAAATCCCGCCGCGAAGGCCATATAACCGAGATTGTCGAAAGAAGCGGAAAGCCTTTCATCGGCATACTCCACATTTTCGACGGCCAGGCGTGGGTGCTGATGCAGAGCAAGAATATGCCTTACGACATCGTGGTTTCCGACCTTGACAAACACCCTGAGGCCCAGACCGGAATGAAGGTCGCGGCCGTCGTGGACGAGTGGAAAAGGGGAGAGAACTGCCCTACGGGCCACATTATCGACGTTCTCGGACAGCCGGGCGAAAACGACACCGAGATGCACGCGATTCTTTCCGAATTCGGCCTTCCGTACCGCTTCGAGCCCGAGGTGGAGAACGCCGCCGAAGACATCTCCGACAAAATACCTTCATCTGAACGCAAAATCCGCCGTGATTTCACCAATACGCTTACATTCACCATCGACCCTGCCGACGCGAAGGACTTCGACGACGCGCTTTCGTTCAAGGCCCTTCCGAACGGGAACTTCGAGGTGGGTGTGCACATCGCCGACGTTTCCTACTATGTGAAGCCCGGCTCCGTGGTTGACGAGGAGGCCCGCACAAGGGGAACTTCAGTCTATCTTGTGGACCGCACCGTGCCGATGCTTCCTGAGAAGCTCTGCAACAAGCTCTGCTCTCTCCGCCCGCACGAGGAGAAACTCACTTTCTCCGCAGTTTTCGAGCTCACTCCGCTCGCGAAGGTCGTTTCCCGCTGGTTCGGCCGCACCATAATCGACTCCGCCTACAGGTTTGACTACGACGGGGCACAGGCCGTAATCGAGGCGGGAAAAGTCGTCCCGGGGTATGAAACTTCCGTGGACGGCAAGACCGAGGTGGTTCCGGACGAGGTGCAGGAGGCTGTGCTGACGCTTAACCGTCTTGCAGCAAAGCTCCGCAAGAAGAGATTTGCAGCCGGCGCAATCAGTTTCGAGCGTCCGGAGATGAAAGTCCAGGTGGACGAAAAGGGAAAGCCAATCGGGGTCTATCAGAAGATTTCCCGCGAGGCGAACTGGCTGGTCGAGGAATTTATGCTGCTTGCAAACCGCTGCGTTGCCGAATTTGTGGCAACCGGCGCTGTGCTTGACAAAAACGGATATGCAGCCGAGAAGGTCCCAGCAAAGGCGAAGAAAGACGAAAAGACTTTCGTCTACAGGGTTCACGACGAACCTGATATGGCGAAAATCGACAACCTTCGCGGCTTTGTGGGCAATTTCGGATATAAACTCGGAGAGGTTCACGACGGGAAGGACATTTCCCGCGAGCTCAACGGACTTTTCTCCGCAGCGAAGGACAAACCTGAGTTCAATGCAATCGAACTTCTGTCGCTCCGCACGATGGCGAAGGCACGCTACGACACCGAAAACATCGGTCACTACGGCCTTGCCTTCCGCTACTACACCCACTTCACTTCCCCGATTCGCCGCTACCCTGACCTGATGGTTCACCGTCTCCTCGCGCGCTATCTTGCTGGAGGCTCCAGCGCGGATCAGCAGTTCTATAAGGATGCCTGCAAATACGCTTCCCAGAGGGAGGTCGTAGCCTCCGAGGCCGAGAGGGCGAGCATCAAGTACAAGCTCGTGGAGTTTATGCAGGACAAGGTGGGCGCAGAGTTTACCGGACACATTTCAGGACTCACCGAATGGGGAATGTATGTTGAGATTGAACCGACGAAGATTGAGGGAATGGTGCCTCTGAGGGATGTCCGTTCGGACTTTTTCCAGTTCGACGAGGAGCATTATACGCTCGTGGGGCGCCGTACCCACAAGGTTTACAATCTCGGCGACGAGGTTCAGATCCGCGTAAAGAAGGCCAACCAGGACCAGTGCCTGCTGGACTACGAGCTCATAGACCCGTCCGCCCCGGAGCCTACAGAGGGCGAGGGGGAGCGTGAGAGTCATCGTGAAGGACATCGCGGAGGACACCGTGGCGGAGCCCGCAAGGGAAGCCCTCGTCAGAATGCCGCAGGCAAAGGCGGTCGCAAGGGCGGCGAAGGCGCCGGCAAAAAGGCTGTCGCGAAAAAACAATCTTCGAAAAGAAAGTAGTGTTTTTCCCCGGTAGTGCGGGGGAGTATGTTTAATTATAGTAGTTAGTTTTTTGTAGATATGAAAGTATCTCGCTTTAATGCCGTCCTGATGGCAGCCCTTCTTATGGGCCTTGCCTCCTGCTCGGTAGAAAACCTTTCGGAGGAGACAACCGCTCCCGAAAGCAAAATCGTAAACCCTTCTGCAGCTCAGTGCTGCGCGGGCAACATCTTGATTTTCAATGCTCCCGATGCTTCGACGGAGTCTTTGGACTCTCTTAGGACCGCAATCGGCGCAGAAAAAATATGCCCGGTCTTCAACCTCTCTACAGGCGATGTAGCCCTCAAGCGCCAGTGCGGAATGCAGAACTGGTATAAGGCACATTTCGCCGATGACGCCGTAATGTCGGAGAAGGCCACACTTCTTGCAGGGTACTCCTGTGTGAAGGCTGTGGAGTTCAACAGACAGATGTCTAAGGCCAACGTGGGCCCTGCCCGTCCGTTCACTCCGTCCGTTCAGACCAAGGCAATCTCTGCCACTGCCTTCAATGACCCGTATTTCAGCTATCAGTGGGATCTTCTCAACAAAGGCGAAAAGACCATCGCTCCGACTGCTATGGAAGGCGCCGATGTGAACGTTTCGCAGGCCTGGACCCTCTGCGCCGGCAACCCGAAAGTCATAGTTGCAGTCCTCGACGAGCCTATAGACGTTGAACATCCCGACCTCAAGGCCAACATCTGGACAAATCCCAAGGCTTCCGAGGCGAGAGGACCGTATGTGAATGACCTCCACGGATGGAACTTCGTGGACAACACCGCAGAGCTTCAGGTCACTACCGACGGCAACTCAGGTCACGGCACCCACGTGGCCGGAACTGTAGCTGCCGTGAACAATAACGGCGCCGGTGTCAGCTCCATCGCGGGAGGCTCAGGAGCCAACGACGGAGTGAAACTTATGTCCTGCCAGATTTTCAACGGCGTGGACGGCAGGGGCAATGTAAGGGGCGGTACTGCGGATATCTGCGCCAATGCATTCGAATATGCTGCTGATAACGGCGCCTGCATAGCCCAGTGCTCATTCGGCTACAATTCCGGCGACTATAAGAACGACAAGGAATACACGGAGGCGTGCAGCGTCGAGACGGTAGCCATCCAGTATTTCATCTCAAAGTCCAACTGCCCTGACGCCCTTACGGGAGGTCTTGTGATTGTCGCAGCCGGCAATGAGGGCGGCGCTATGGCCGCATATCCGGGTGCTCTCAAGTACTGCATCGGCGTCTGCGCGCTCGCTTCCGACGGCCTTCCTGCCTACTACACCAACTACAGCTACGGCTGCAACATTTCAGCTCCTGGCGGAGAGTACTACACCGGCGGAAAGGAGAAGGGCGAGGAAGCTGCGATCCTCTCCACTATGCCTATGGAACCGATCAATGTGGTGGATTCCGAGGGAAACCTTACCGGAGAGAAAACCGTCACCCAGTACGGATATATGCAGGGAACTTCTATGGCCTGCCCTCATATGAGCGGAGTTGCCGCTCTCGGCCTTTCATACGCTCTCAAGCAGGGTTACCGCTACTCCAACGATGACTTCACTGCGCTTCTTCTTTCCTCAGTCGACGGTCTTGACGACCTTCTTACGGGGACAAAGAGGACTGCAATCATCAATGCCAAGGACAACACCTACACCATCGGCGATGTCCGTCTTGCCAAATACAAGGGCAATATGGGAAGCGGCGCGACCAATGTCTGGAAGCTGTTTATGCAGATGGACGGTGTGCCTTCAATCGTTGTGAAGACCGGCAAGGAGGAGACAATCGTGCTTTCCGACTACTTCGGCGGCGACAGCGACAATCTTACCTACACCGGCGTGAAGGTTCTGGACAACGGAACGAGCGAGCTCGGACTCAGCGCGGCCCCTCAGATTAAGAACGGCCGTCTCACCATCAAGACCGGCAAGTCAGGTTGCGCCCGTCTTGAGGTTTCAGCCATCGCCGGCTCCCCGATTTCGGTTTCAAAGCCGAGCGGAATGGCATTCAAGAAGACCGTGTCAATTATCTCCAAGCCTGAGACTGCTTCTAACGGCGCCTGGCTATAGGTCGGTCGCATTAAAAAGCGAATAACTGCGTTTTTATAATTGAAAATGAATATGAAAAAGATAAAGATTGCGCTTTTGCTGGCGCTTACCCTCTGCATCGTGGGATGCAATAAATCCAAGAAACTTGGCGGGAATGTCGTCGGAGAGTGGAAACTTGACACCTACTACGGCGTTTCGGCGGCCTCAGGAAAGGTCCCAGCAGTGGTTTACCTCAACTTCAAGAAGGACGGTTCCTTTGAGCTTTTCCAGTGCCTGGGCGATGCCGGACATTTCACTGCGTTCACCGGGATGTACGAGACTGCAGACGGCCTTCTCTACGGCGACTATGACGGCGTGGAGTCCTTCTACTGGGCGGCCAACTACAAATACTCCGTTTCCGGCGACACACTCACCCTCGAGGATTCGGACAACGCGGGCAGCGGAGAATGCGTCTATGTGCGCTGCTCCATCCCTGCCGAGGTCCGCAAGGACGCCTCCGACTACGCCGAATAATCTCCCCGCATAGTCCCCGGACTATGCGCTATGAACAAAAAAATTTCTACCTTTGCACGCTTTTTTGAGAAAGCGGCTGTTGTGAAATAGAGTAAAGGATTATATATATGGACATTAGGAACATCGCGATCATCGCTCATGTCGACCACGGCAAGACTACGCTCGTGGACAGGATGATCTATCAGGCGAAACTGGTCAGGGGCCAGGAAAATCTCGGGGAGCTCATCCTCGACAACAACGACCTTGAAAGGGAAAGGGGCATCACAATCTTGGCAAAGAATGTGTCCGTGACCTACAAGGGCGTGAAAATCAACATTATAGACACTCCGGGCCATAGCGACTTCGGCGGCGAGGTCGAAAGGGTGCTCAATATGGCGGATGGCGTGCTCCTTTTGGTCGATGCGTTCGAGGGCTGTATGCCTCAGACCCGTTTCGTGCTTCAGAAGGCAATCGAGATGGGAAAGAAACCGGTTGTGGTAATCAACAAGGTGGACAAGCTCAACTGCCGTCCTGACGAGGTGCAGGAGGAGGTTTTCGACCTTATGTGCGCACTGAACGCCACCGACGACCAGCTTGACTTCAAGACCGTTTACGGCAGCGCGAAGCAGGGCTGGATGTCCTATGACTGGAAGCAGCCAACAACGGACATAACCCCGCTTCTTGACACCATCCTTGAAGCCATACCGGCTCCGGAGGTTAAGGAAGGCACCCCTCAGCTGCTCATTTCTTCGCTCGAATACTCCCCGTACGTAGGCCGTATAGCCATCGGAAGGGTGACCCGCGGAGAACTCAAGGCAGGTATGAACATCAGCCTCTGCAAGAGGTACGACATAATCCAGAAGCAGAAAATCAAGGACCTTATGGTCTTCTCCGGACTTGGAAAAACCAAGGTGGAGAGCGTTCAGTGCGGTGACATCTGCGCCGTGGTGGGCATCGACGGGTTTGAAATCGGCGACACAATCGCGGACTTCGATAACCCTGAGGCGCTTCCGCCGATTGCAGTGGACGAGCCGACGATGAGTATGCTTTTCTGCATCAACAACTCTCCGTTCTTCGGCCGCGAGGGCAAGTTCGTGACTTCCCGCCACCTCAAGGAGAGACTCGAAAAGGAGCTTGAGAAGAACCTTGCGCTGAGGGTTAAACCGGGTCCTAATGCGGATTCATTCGTGGTTTACGGTCGTGGAGTTCTCCACCTTTCAGTGCTCATCGAGACTATGCGCCGCGAGGGCTTCGAGCTTCAGGTGGGTCAGCCGAAGGTGCTGGACAAGACCATCAACGGACAGAGGTGCGAGCCTATCGAGAACCTCACCATCGATGTTCCGGAGGAGTATGTGGGCAAGGCAATCGAGATTTCCACCCGCCGCAAGGCCGCTCTCATCCATATGGAATCCCGCGGAGACCGCACCCATCTCGAGTTCGACATCCCTGCAAGGGGACTTATGGGCTTGAGGAGCAACCTTCTCACCGCCACCGCAGGCGAGGCAGTCGTAGCGCACCGTTTCAAGGACTACGAGCCGTACAAGGGCGAAATCGAGCGCAGGACCAACGGTTCTCTCGTTTCTCTGGAAACAGGCGTTTCAGTCGCCTACTCTATGGACAAGCTCCAGGACAGGGGCCGGTTCTTCATCGACCCGGGTGTTGAGATCTACGCCGGTCAGGTTGTGGGCGAGCACACGAGGGAGAGGGACCTCAACATCAACATCTGCAAGACGAAGAAGCTTACGAATATGCGTGCTTCAGGAAGCGACGACAAGGTGATGCTTCCTCCTCCGATTGTCTTCTCGCTCGAGGAGGCTCTGGAGTACATCCAGGAGGACGAGCTTGTGGAGGTTACTCCTAAGTCAATGAGAATCAGGAAGATAATTCTTGATGAGATTGAGCGCAAGCGTCACGGCAACGTAGCTGCCGACGAATAAGCCGCTCAGTCCAATCTCCTTTATATTAGCCCTCCCCGCGAGGGCTTTTTTGTCGCTCTTTTTGACTTTTTTGAAGATAGAATTGATTTTGGAAAAAATAATTCCTATCTTTGCGGGCTCAAATCTATT
>CAYNDY010000017.1:0-2040 GCA_964396105.1 uncultured Muribaculaceae bacterium | reverse complement strand
AGATAGAATTGATTTTGGAAAAAATAATTCCTATCTTTGCGGGCTCAAATCTATTTTTGTGTCCAAATAAACGATAATCCAAGGTATGGAAAAGTTTTTACTTGTGGCTCTGAATGGATTGCCTTCCGGCAAAAGCAATTTCGGCGGAAGGATTGGCGAAGAGTTCTTTGCAGGTTTTGGTAACACGGAAATCCTTGATGCGGATGTCGAGGTGCGCGCCTCTGTCGAGAAAAGCGGCAGCTACGTCGGCATAGACCTCCTCCTCAAGGGCAGTGTGACGGTTTCTTGTGACAGATGTCTCGAAGACCTTTCCCTGCCGGTTTCCCGGACGGTTCTTCTCGAAGTGAAGACCGGAGCGGAAGCCTCTGAAGATCAGCAGGACGGGCCGCGGGAAGTGCTCTATCTTTCGCAGGACAACACGGAGCTGGACCTTAGCCAGACGGTCTATGACTATGTCTGCCTGAGCCTTCCGCTTCAGCGTCATCACGAGGACGGCGGTTGCAATCCCGAAGCGATTAAACATCTCTGCGGCTTCGGAAAAGACGATTGCTCCCAATCATCGCAGTCCTCCCCGTCGTCCCAAGAGTCCGCAAACCCTTTCGCCGCGCTTAAAGGTATGTTTGATAATAAATAATTAAAAATATAACAATATGGCACATCCGAAACGAAAAGTCTCCAAACAAAGAAGAGACAAGAGAAGAACTCACGATGTAGCTGTGGTCCCTACACTTGCAACCTGCTCAAACTGCGGTGCAACAATTATGTTCCACAGGGTTTGTCCTGAGTGCGGCTACTATCGCGGCCGTCAGATCATAGAGAAGAAGGGCGAATAATCCCTTCTTTTCTCCGGGGTCCCGTAGTTCAACGGATAGAATGGAAGTTTCCTAAACTTTAGATAGCAGTTCGATTCTGCTCGGGACTACAAAGACAACTAATTGATTTTCAATTAGTTGTCTTTATTTTTTTTATCGTTTGGAAATGCTTGTGGCGCGGTCGGTGTAGAGGACGCCGCCCAGGTGGTCGCACTCGTGCTGGAAGATGACCGCCGAGTAGCCTCCGACGGTGTCGCGGACATATTCCCAGGTCTTCCCATCAGAAATGGGCTCGGAACAGATTCTTGCGTAGCGCACGACGACGCTGTCCCACCTCTCCACCTTTCCGCGCAGCCCCGGGATGGACAGGCAGCCCTCAGGCCCGACTTTTTTCTCTCCGAAAGTCTCCTCAATCCGGATGTTGGGGTAAACCTCAAACGGCTTCCCCGGCTTGTCGTAACGCATCACGGCGACAATCCTGCGCCCAACTCCCACCTGCGGCCCTGCAATCCCCACCCCGTCCTGCGAAGGGTCGGTGACCGTGGAGACCATCTGCCGAGCGAGTCTCGCCCCCGCAGAAAGCGAGTCGGAGAACATCGCCGTGAGGTCCTCCTCAGAAAAATCCCGGCACTCTGCGCGAAGAAAAAGCGAATCCGCCCTGTTATAAACAGTGAGCACCCTCATAACCCCCGCGGAGTCAGCCGAGTCAATGGTCTCAAGCTCCTTAGCGGTAAGTTTGCCCCCGGTGGAGCAGCATCCGGCAGAGAGGATAGCGGCTGCGGCCAATGCCGGCAAAGTGAATTTCAAAAAAGAGGGATAGCGGCGTGCTGTGCGTTCAAGATTTTCCATCATAACCGAAACTTTCCCGTAAAAGTAATAAAGTTTCCGTTATAACACAAACTTGTCAGATAATCTTGCTGAGCGCTTCCCGCTCGGCGGGGAAGAGGGCGGTGAGGTGGTCCAGGAGGATTTGGCGGGATTCTTCGGGAGTGCAGTCGGCTTCGGGAGCCTTTTCTTCGGCGCCTTCCATTATCCGGGCCCAGAACGGCTGATCCTCCTGCTGGGAGATTGGGGCGCCGAAAAGGGCGTCGGGGGTGGTGATGGAGGAGCGCTGCCAGCCGGTGTATTCTAGGTTGGGGCCTCTGTACACTCTGCGGAAGTCTCCTGTGACGGTCCAGGTGCCCATATCTAGAAACTGCAGCACTGAGCTCATAACGTTTTTCTTCAC
>CAYNDY010000016.1:12545-19063 GCA_964396105.1 uncultured Muribaculaceae bacterium | reverse complement strand
GTGAAATGGCCCGGATAGTCGTGGGCGTACTTGTAGCCGTCAGCGTAGCCCAGATCCTCCATCAGTTTTGTTGGCGCGTTCCTAAGGTAGAGCGGAACCCCCGCCGTCTGGGTCTTGTCCGCAAGTTCCAGGGCCGAGTTGATTGCCATATAGGCCGAATTGCTCTTGGGGGAGCTGGCGAGATAAATCGTCGTCTCCGAAAGCGGAATCCTCGCCTCGGGCATTCCTATGCTGTGGACAATCTGAAAACAGGAATTCGCCAGCAGAAGCGCGTTCGGATTCGCAAGACCTATGTCCTCGGCGGCAAGAATGCAGAGCCGACGGGCTATGAAAAGCGGGTCCTCGCCCCCTTTGAGCATCCTCGCAAGATAATACACCGCCGCGTTCGGGTCCGAGCCGCGCACCGACTTGATGAACGCCGAGATTATGTCGTAGTGCATCTCCCCGCTCTTGTCGTAGATGGCCATATTCTGCTGAAGGCAGGATGTAACCGTTTGATTGTCAATAACTATCTCGCTTCCGGCGGGCTGAGCCGCCACGAGAATGTCAAGGATGTTGAGAAGCTTGCGCGCATCGCCCCCCGAGTAGCGGAACAGCGCACCCGTTTCCTTGACCGTGATTTTCAGAGTCTTCAGAATAGAATCAGTTTTGATGGCGCGGTCCAGAAGCTCCTGAAGGTCGCTCTCTTCGAGGGACTTGAGCACATAGACCTGGCAGCGGGAGAGAAGGGGAGTGATGACCTCGAACGAGGGGTTCTCTGTCGTGGCGCCGATAAGCACCACAGTTCCGTCCTCCACTGCCCCGAGGAGCGCATCCTGCTGGCTCTTGCTGAAGCGGTGAATCTCGTCGATGAAAAGCACCGGAGCCGCTCCGCCGGAAAAAAGTCCCTGCGAGCGGGACTTCTCAATCACCTCGCGAACTTCCTTCACCCCCGCACTCACTGCGGAAAGCGTAAAGAACTCCCTGCCCGCGGACTTGGCCACGATGTAGGCGAGCGTGGTCTTGCCCACACCCGGAGGCCCCCAGAGGATGAAAGAGGAGAGATTTCCGCTCTCTATCATATTACGCAGAATGCACCCCGTTCCCACGAGGTGCTTCTGACCCACATAGCCGTCCAGGCTGTGCGGACGCATTCTTTCCGGTAGTGGAGCTGGCATCCTATTCTATCTTTTTACCGTAAACGCGCCTTCTCTTGTGCTGCTCCTTCTCGAAATTCTTCCACATCTGCTGAATGTGGTTATTCGTCTCAAGCTCTGCGGTGGTCTCGGCATACTTGAAGCCCATCGCCTTCAGACGTGGGAACAAGTCGGTGATTATCACCGCGTTAAGTCCCTTGTCGCGATAGTCTTCCCTGACTCCCACAAGGAGAAGGTCGAGGGTGTCGCAAGGCTTCCAGAAAATGGCCTTGAGAAGATGGTACCAGCCGAACGGGAACAGTTCGCCGCCCGTTTTCTGGAGCGCGAGCGAAAGGTCCGGCATAGTCACTCCAGCCGCCACAAGCTCGCCCTTGTCGTTTTCGATGAAGCTCACCATCCTCACGTCCAGAAGCCCCAGGTAGAGCTTTGTGTAGGCGTCAATCTGCTTGTCGCTCAAAAGGGAGAAGCCGTAGAGCTTGTAATATGTCTCGTTGATGAGCTTGAAGAATTTCTTTCCGTAGTTCTCCTTGTTGATCATCCGGCGGGTCACCTTGCGGACATTGAGGTGATATTTGTCAATCACAAGCTTGGCGTAGGTGTAGTAACGCTCCGGGAGCTCGTCCGGAATGGTGATCCTGTATTCGAGCCAGTCGGTCTCCTTGGAGTAGCCAAGCTGCTCAAGGAACTTCGGGTAGTAAGGGTAGTTGTAGATGCCCGGCATAGTTGCAAGGCGGTCAAAACCCTCGATGAGCATACCCTCAGGGTCGAAATCGGTGAATCCGAGAGGTCCGACAATCTCGTCCATCCCTCTTTCCTTTCCCCACTCAGCGACAGTGTCCAGCAGGGCTTTTGCCACTTCGATGTCCTCGATGAAGTCAATCCATCCGTAGCGGACCTGCTTCACCTTCCAGCTCTCGTTGGCACGTGGGTTAATAATCGCGAGCACCCTTCCGACGAGCTTTCCGTCCTTGTAGGCGAGGAAAAACTCCCACTGGCAAAAATCCATCGCTCCGTTCTTCTTGGGATTGAAGGTGTTGTAGTCGTCCGACGGCATACTAGGCGCATAATACTTGTCGCCCTTGTACAGCCTGTTGGCGAAATATACGAAGTCCTTCAATTCCTTCTTTGTCTTTACCTTTCTGATTTCTACTGACATAATTATGATATTTTGTTTATATTCTTATCCTAATTTAACTTTCGCAAGTATCTAACTTACTTATATATAACCCTATACCTCCTATTTTGCCGTAAATCTCCCTCTGTACTCTCCTATCATAAAATTGATACCAATAACGACGGAACTGTTCACAGCGTTCACCGGCACTCCCTGCGGGGTAATCTTGGTAAACGGCAGATATGAATCGGTGCCGAGGAAGAAGTTGAACCCCCTCGGGTGGAAACTCAGCGCAAAGCCTGCGGAATGTCCGTAGGTGGAATATGCGTAGTTTGCGTTGATGCTCAGCCAGTTGGTCGGCTCCACATTGACGCAGAAGCGTCCCTCAGTCCAGAAATATACCTTTTCTGAGGAAAGCTTTGTCGTTGAGAGCGCGCCCAGCGAAAGCCTCTCGTAGAACGGCATCCTGAACTCAAGCCCGCCATAAACCATAGGGGAGAGATGGGTGACTTTCCTCGCGCTGCCCTTGCTTTGGAACTTCAGGCACTTCAGAAGGCGTTCCCCGATGTCGGAAGCGTCGGACGATGAAGCGGAGGAATTGTCCATTATTATGTATGTCTTGGCCGTTCCGTCAGGGTGCTTGGCGCCCTCCGAAGTGAAGTAATTGCCCCAGGAGATGGCTCCGAGGTCGGTAGCGGAGGCAGAAAACGTGAAGTAGCGCAGGAAATCCACGCTGAGCCCAATGTCGAACGCCGCCCCGTAGTTACCCATAGAGGTGGCGTTGATGTTCTCCGCGCTGAAATTGTCGCCGAACTTCGCGAAATCAATGTTGCCTTCCAAATCGGTTGCAGGGGTGCCCATAGCGGGAATGCTTCCGTTAAGATAGCCGTCGGTGGTGGCTGTCCAGAGCTCACCGGATGCAGTGAGTGTGGTGCCCTTGAGGGAAAGATCGGCGTTGGCAACCCCGTAGAGGAATTTTGCCCTCAGTCCGAGCCGCACATATTTCCCGATCGGGATTGAAATCCCATAAGCGAGTGACAGATAGGAGTTTGCGCCAACTGTTGTGTTGCTGAGGTCATAGACATTTCCGTTCGCAGACCCCTCCTTTGCAAAGCGGAAAAGGTCATAGGGGAGAGATGCGTTCACGTCCGCCCTCACGGAAAGGTCCACGCTGTGGAAAAGTTTGCCCTTCTTGCCCCAGAAGCCGAACGCCATCACCGGAATGTCAGTGCTGACGGCCGCAGTGTTCCGTTCGCCGAAGCGTGAGAGGGCAGTCGCTGCATCCACCTCCGAATTGAGGAATGTCGTAAGGGAGCTTCCGTCAGCCTTCGGGTAGAGAATGTCCGAAACTCCGAGGGAAGTCGTCGCGCCGAGATTGACATTTCCGAGAACAGGGAAACTCACAAAGCCGCGGGTAGGGGTGAGGGCCGGGTTCATTCTGAACGAGTAGGTGTATCCGTCCATAAAATAGCCCGAACGCAGGTTCTGAGCCCCGAGAGAAGCCCCTCCTAAAAACATAAGGGCCGCCATACCTGCTATAAAAGTGAAATATGCCTTTTTCATAGCTGCCCTCAGGGTCATTTGGAGTTAAGATCGACGATCATTCCGCTTTCTGTGCCGAAGGTAAGGTCGTCAATTGTGATTTTCTGGTTTGCATTGAGGGTCACCGTCGAATTTTCCGGGGTGCGCGCGTCAAGATGCAGAGCGAGGGAGTGCAGCTCGTAGATTGGGGCAGTGCCGGTGATACGGAACGCAATATCCCGACTCACAGGGGTGCCCACTTCTCCGGCAGGAACAACGAGTTTTTCCAGAGCGGAGCCGTCTTCGGCGATAGGAGTGACCTTTATGTTGCCGTCAACCTTCCCCTCAGCGTCAAGAACGTCGCAGGAAAGGTCGACTTCGAGCGGGATGGAGTTCTCCACCCGGGCGTAAATCTCCAAGTCACTGAAACTTACGTCAGTCCACTTTGTGTTTATAGCTACATTGTAGTCGGTCTTAATCCGGAAGTCGGTGAAGCAGAACTTGGTGTCGAGGTAGTAGTCGAGCGCGATGTCGTAATTCTTGCCGAACTCCACCGTCACGAAGTCGGAGCAGCTTCCCTGAACTTTCGTGTTGCCGATTTTAATCCTGTCCGGGATAGGGGAGACGAGGTTCTGGATGCCTTCAACAGGGATTTTCGCATCGGAGTCGCCTCCGAGATTTCCGCTGTGGGAAAGGCAGAACTGCTTGCGGGTCTCTCCCGCTCCGATTGAAATCTTCTGTCCGCCCGCCCCGACGCTGACGCTTGCAAGAGTATTTCCATCCTTGTCAAGGGAGCTGAGGTCGGTGGTGAGGCTGAAGTCGAACGGAGTGCCGTTGGTGGCTTCCATAAAGAATCCGAGGTCTGCGAGAGTGAACGAGAGGCTTCCGTCTGTGAGAATTTCAGGGACATCTCCGACAGAGAAAATCTGCTCCTTGCACTCAAGCTCCGGATAGGCCTTGACGCTCACTGACTTGGGAGCGATGTCGGAAATTGAAAGAGAGGTCACAATCTGGAACGCAGTTGAAGCGCTGACCGAGTAGCTGTCAAGCCTGACAGCGCCGTTCAGCGTTACATCTCCGCTCATCTCAAGCGTCGAATTGCTGATTTGGAAACCGGTGAGGTCGAATTTTGAAAGGTGGCATTTAAGCGAGAGGGGAAGACTCTTGTCAGTCGTGAGCTCAAGTATGTTGTCTGAAACTCTCTTTACGCCCGAGGGAAGATTCGCCGGGGAGATTGTGACAAAGTCCGGGAACGTGAACTGAAAACCCTTTTCGAGAGAAATGTCGATTCCGGAGGTGGAAACTTTCATCGCGAATTCGATTATCGCGTCGAGACTGGCCTCCTTGACGGCTGTTATGTGGGAATCAATGCCGGTGTAGGAAAAACCGACTTCAAAGGTCTGGTTTTCAATCGTAAATTCGTTCACGCCAAGGCTGCTGAGAATCCCCGGGGACACCGTAGCCCCGTTAGGATATGACTTAGTTTCCGAGAAGGTGCCAACTCCCACATTCTCAAAACTGTATTGTGCGGAATATTTCGCGTCAGGAGCCACTCTGAAGCGGAGAGTTCCGTCCCCGTCCTGCCGGATAAGGCCGTCGGTGGAAGGTGAAAGAACCTCGCCGATACTGTATGAAAAGCTTTTGTCGCCGAGAAGAGGCATCTCGATTTTGCCGCCGATGTTCATCGTAAGGTCAATCGGCTTGCTGAGGTCGTATTCCTTCTGCACGCAGGAAACTGCCCCGAGCAGAAGAAGCGAAGACATAAGGATGATGTGGTTTCTCATAGCAATTCAAACACAATTATCGCAAAGATAAGAAATAAATGGGAGAATTTTCCTAAATTTGCCGCTCTTTTTAATGGAACAACCCCGATTTAGGAGCTATAGGATTGGTTTTCTGTCTCTTAAAAGGGATTAAACATTTATAAAGCTATGGATTTCATTACACTGTTGCTGCTTTCCGTCGGATTGGCGATGGATGCGTTCGCGGTCTCCGTCTGCAAGGGACTGTCGATGAAAAAGGCCGGACTTGCCCAGGCCGCTGTCGTAGGGCTTTGGTTCGGCGTTTTTCAGGCGCTGATGCCGGTGATAGGCTACTATGTCGGTATCCAGTTTATGGGGTTCATAAGCGCCTGGGACCATTGGCTCGCATTCGGACTTCTTGTCCTTATCGGAGCGAATATGATTAGGGAATCCTTCCAAAATAAGGAGGAAAGCGAGGCTCACGCCCACCACAAGAGCGACCTCAATCCCAAAGATATGTTCATTGCTGCAGTTGCGACCAGCATCGACGCCCTCGCAGTGGGTGTGTCATTCGCGGCTATGGACGATGTAAACATCTGGTACTCAGTCGCTGTAATCGGCGTTGTCACCCTCATTCTTTCTATGATCGGAGTGAAGGCCGGAGGCTTTGTGGGCAAGAAAATGGCCTCCAAGGCTGAGCTCCTGGGAGGTATCATCCTCATCTGCATAGGCATCAAGATAGTCGTAGAACATATGTTCTTTTCTTAGATAGACCGACTTAAAAAGCGGATTGCTGCGTTGTGCTCCTTGGTGAAATCCTCACAACCCAAAGGTTGCTCCGGTTTCCCCTTCGTCGCGAGCCTTGCACTCCATCTTTTTAAGCCTAGTCTAAAATAGGAAACATTTTATGAATTTCATTAAATTTGCAGAGTTATTATCATAATTGCTAGAGGGGAGTTCCCCTCTCAGAAACCTATAAAATATGGAAGACTTTAACGATTTGGA
>CAYNDY010000016.1:8559-12445 GCA_964396105.1 uncultured Muribaculaceae bacterium | reverse complement strand
AATATGGAAGACTTTAACGATTTGGACTCAATCGGGCCGTACAAGACTGATGCTGAGGCGATTGACGCTTTCGAGCATATAGCCGCAAACCCGCTGCTTCCGAAAATTTCGAAATACTTTTTCCCTGAAAAAAGCGAAGACTACCTGAAGGAAAGCATCCTTCAGACCAAGTCCATTGACGAATTTCAGCACCTTGTGATGGCGAAAATCATCCGCAGGATCATCGACCGCACGGTCCGCAACTTTTCCTACGACGGCATTTCCTACATTGACACGGAGAAGAAATTCCTCGCCATCTCCAATCACCGCGACATTATCCTCGACCCGGCGTTCACCCAGTATGTGCTGATGGAGAACAACATTCCGCTGACGGAAATCGCGGTGGGGGACAACCTAATCCAGAACAAGTTCATCGAGTATCTCATCCGATCCAACAGGATGATCAAGGTCATCCGCGGAGTGCCGGCAAGGGAGCTATATCTTTCCTCCCAGAGGCTCTCGAAGTACATCCGCAACAGCGTCACTTCAGGCGAAAGCTCAGTCTGGCTCGCGCAGAGGCAGGGGAGGACCAAGGACGGATATGACACCACCGAGCAGGGTATTCTCAAGATGCTGGATATGAGCGGAAGACCGGACGATTTCAAGGGCAACTTCGAGGAGCTGAACATCATCCCGATGAGCATTTCTTACGAAATCGAGCCGTGCGACATCCTCAAGGCACGCGAGACCTACATCACCAAGACTCAGGGCCACTACGAAAAGGCCCAGGGCGAGGACTTGAACAGCATCCTGGTGGGCGTGACGCAGCAGAAGGGCGACGTGCACCTGAACATCGGCCATCCGCTCACGATAGAGGAGATTTCGCTCGCATCGTTCTGCGACAAGAACGACCGCTACCAGTACATCCGCCACGCCGTGAATATGAGGGTTGTGGACGGCTACAGGCTTTGGAAGAACAATTTCATTGCCTACGACATCCTGAATCCTGGCGGAAGGTTCGCCGAGCGCTACGACGCCGCTGACAAGGAGAAGTTCACCGATTATATGGAGCATCAGCTGGACACTCTGGAGCCTGAGCTCAGCCGCGAGGGCGTGCGCGAGAGGTTCCTCACCATCTACGCAAACCCTATCGTGACGAAAGATATTCGCGCCAAAGGCGACCTTCTCGTGTGACGGGGCAAAGAACGAGAGATATACGAATAAAAAGGCAGTCAAGGAAAATCTTGACTGCCTTTTTTATTCGTATTTATTTGTCTTGTAGAGGATTACATAATTGAGCGCACCAGGAAAAACATATATGTTACATACATCAGAAGCATCACAATGCCTTCCGGGATGCCGAGTTTCGCCCTTTTTCTGAAGCAAAGCCCGCATACGACAAGGAACAGGGCCGAAGCGATGACCGCAGCGATGTCAATCACGGTTATGTGCGCGAATGAGAGTGGGCAAATCAGGGATGCAGCGCCGAGAATGAGCAGGATGTTTGAGATGTTCGAGCCGATGATGTTGCCCAGTGCAAGCTGAGAACGTTTCTTTGCCGCCGCCACGACGCAGGTTGCAAGCTCGGGAAGGGAAGTGCCGCCCGCAAGAATTGTGATTGCGATGAATTTGTCCGGGACATTGAATATATGAGCCAGTTCAACGGACGCATTCACAAAATACTGTCCGCCCAGAACAAGCGCTCCAAGTCCGCAGAGAACCATCACAATGGCAATCGGTGTCTTGTAGAGTTTCACTTCGCTTTCTTCCTCCTCGTCTCCCTCTGTCTTTCCGTTGCGGAAGGAGAAATAAAGGTAAATTGCAAACACGACGAGCATAATCGCTCCGTCAATCCTTGTGAGGGTATCCTCTCCGACTCCGAAAATGGTCTTTTTGAGGCCCATTCCGACAAGAAACAGGGTCACAAGAAGGTTCAGAGGCATATCCACGCGACGGTTGGTCTTCGTGATTATGAGCGGACAAATCAGCGCAGTGATGCCCAGGATGAGCATAGCGTTGAAAATGTTGGAGCCGATGATGTTGCCGATTGCGATGTCGGCGTTGCCCTGGAACGCTCCGGTGCAGCTAACGACAAGCTCCGGCATTGAAGTTCCGATGCCCACGATGGTGAGCCCGATGACAAATTCACTGACGCCGGCCTTCTTGGCGATGCTCGAAGACCCGTCCACCAGCCAGTTGGCTCCAAGAAGGATAAGAATCAATCCTCCCAATAAAATCAAAATCTGCTGAAACATATCTGTTTATTTTTTCTATTCAATTAAACGTAACGCAGCAATTCGCCATTTAGGCCTTTCTAACAAGCGCGACGACATTCTCAACGTGATGCGTCTGCGGAAACATATCCACCGGCTGCACCGCGGTAATCCTGTATTTTTCGCTGAAAATGGCCAAATCACGCGCCTGTGAGGCAGGATTGCAGCTCACATAGACCATTCTCTCGGGCGCAGCCTCCAGGATGACCTTCGCAACATCGGGGTGAATCCCGGCCCGAGGCGGGTCAAGTATAATCACATCCGGACGGCCGTGCTCGGTGATGAAAGAAGCCGTCAGCACATCCTTCATATCGCCCGCGAAAAACTCGCAGTTGGTTATGGAGTTATTCGCTGCATTCACCTTCGCATCCTCGATTGCCTCCGGAACATACTCGATTCCAATGACTTTCGCGGCCTTGGAGGAAACGAACTGGGCAATAGTGCCGGTGCCGGTATAAAGGTCATAGACAGTCTCAGAACCCGTCAGAGCGGCAAATTCGCGCGCCGCGCTGTAAAGCTTGTAGGCCTGAAGGGTGTTTGTCTGGTAGAAGGATTTCGGGCCTATCTTGAAGCGAAGACCCTCCATCTGCTCATAAATGGCCTCATCCCCCTTGTAGAGGATGCACTCCTGGTCGCTGATGGAGTCGTTGGCCTTGGAATTTATAACATAATAAAGCGAAACAATCTGAGGGAAAGCCTCTGAAACGGCATCCAGCAGGGCAGTGCGCGCCGCGGGGTCGTCGTAGTAGAAGCAGAGAATCAGCATCACCTCGCCTTTTTCCGTCGTGCGGACAACCATCGTGCGGAGGAGGCCCTCGTGGTTACGGATATCAAAGAAGCTGAGGCCGTGCTCAATGGCGTAAGCCTTGATGAATTTACGGATTTCGTTGGAAGGGGCGGCTTGGAGGTAGCAGCGGTCGATGTCGAGCACCTTGTCAAAGAAGCGTCCCACGTGAAATCCGAGTCCAAGTTTCTCTGTATCAGAGAGTTCATCGGGATTTTCTCCTTCCTGGATCCATCTTCTGCGGCTGAAGGTGAACTCGAGCTTGTTGCGGTAGAATTCGGTCCTGTCTGAGCCTATAATCGGCTGAATTTCAGGCACTTCGAGATGTCCGATTCGGACAAGCTGATCATAGACCTGCTGCTGTTTGGCCTGAAGCTGCATCGGATAGGGGAGCGGCTGCCATTTGCACCCTCCGCAAAGCCCGAAATGGCTGCAGAAGGGCTCCAAACGGTCTTTTGAAGGCTGAACCAGACGGAGGATATAGCCCTCCATATAGTTTTTCTTCTTTTTGGTGACCTTGATGTCAACTATGTCTCCGGGCACTGCGAACTGAACGAAAACTACAGCGCCGTCAACGTGCGCAAGAGCTTTTCCTTCAGCCGCAACAGCCTCAATTTCAACATTTTCAAGAACGATATCCTGATGTTTCCGACTCATAATCTCTCGATTGTGTTTAACTTTCCAGACAAATGAAAATTCGTCACAGGTGCAAACTGCGCACGAATTTCCAAACGGGCTGCAAAGTTAGCAACTTATCTCAGTATTCAATGTAAATCCTCTCCAAATTCGAAACAGCAAACCAATCAAGTGCAGCAGAACGTCAAATTCGAAACCGCAAACCAATCAAGTG
>CAYNDY010000016.1:0-8459 GCA_964396105.1 uncultured Muribaculaceae bacterium | reverse complement strand
CTCTGTGCAGTAAGGAACTGTCGCCGTAACTTAGGAAGCGGAATCCGTTTGCGAGCGCATAATCATAAATCGGCCTCCAGTTGCCGCCCACAAACGCCGAAATCAGAAGCAGCAACGTGCTCTGAGGCTGATGAAAATTCGTCACCAGAGTCTTTACAACCCTGAAACGGAAACCCGGGACAATGATGATCCTGGTTCCTGAGTGCAGCGCATCAAGGCCGTTTTTCTCAAGATAAGCGATTATGGCGTCGATTGCCTGCTCGTAGCTGTACGGATATTCCCTCTCATACGGCTCCCACTGCGCCACATCCTCCGGAGCGCCGTTTTCAATGCAGTGTACACCTATATAATATAGGGATTCAAGCGTACGGACTGATGTAGTGCCAACGGCCGTGATATTGTCGGCATTGTTGCGGAGCTTTTTCAAAAGAGCAAGGCTCACTGAAAACGGCTCCCTGTGCATATGGTGGTGCGAAACGAGACTGTCCTTCACCGGGAGGAACGTCCCGGCTCCCACGTGAAGGCAAACATTCTCTATATCAATGCCTTGCGCCTTGATCCCATCAAGGACCTCCTCCGTGAAATGAAGCCCTGCAGTTGGGGCCGCAACAGAGCCGCGATACTTGGCGTAAAGCGTCTGATAACGCTCTAAATCAATGCTTTCCGTCTCTCTGTTAAGATATGGAGGGATGGGAATGTTGCCGCAGATTTCCAGAACGCGGGAAAACGGCATCCCGTTCTTCCACCTCAGCTCCACGATGGCCGTCTGACCGTCCCTCTCAATAAGGTCAGCTGTGAGTCCAATAGCCTCTATTTCAGCGTTTTGCTCCGGATTCAGGACGCTTAGCGTGTCCCCTTTCCATTTCTTGGCGTTCCCGATTATGCACTTCCAGCGGCACTGCGCCGTCTCGGCAAAAATAAGGTTATATTCCTCAGGCAGAGAAGGTTCAAGGCAGAAAACTTCTATTATTGCCCCGCTTTCCCTTCTGAAATGCATCCTCGCGGGCACCACTTTCGTGTCGTTGAAGACCATCGGTGACTCCTTTGGCAGTAACCCCGGAAGTTCGCGGAAAATGTGCTGGGAAATAACTCCGTCACGATATTCGAGGAGTTTGGAGGAATCTCTCTGCGCGAGCGGATATTTGGCGATGCGTTCGTCAGGGAGATTATAATTGAAATCTTCTATGTGAATTTCCGGTATCATATCAAGTTTGCGTTAATTTGCCAAGAAGAAAGCCGGGCCGCTTTATAATCCTGCACAAGCCGCGCTGCCTCTCCTTTTAAAAGCGGCGCAAAGGTAACCATATTTTTCGAGATAGGCGAATTGGGCGCTAGCTCTTGTCAAGGAACGCACAGGCAAAACTCTAATCCGCAAGTTTACAAAATTAAACTACATCTATTTACTTTTGTAATTACATTTGTAAATTTTCGCCCCTGTCACAAGAGGCTTTATTCACAATTTCCACCAATTTACAAAATTATTTTCGGGCCTATATTTTAGCGGTCTTTAATTTGGCTATCTAGTTAAATGCCAATGATTTATAACTACATTTCTAAACTTGTACTATTAGCAAAAATGTGACCTCTACCCTATTCCGCCCGTTTTGGTGTCTTATTGGGGTTATTCTCTCAAATTAAGTATTTAATGCCCAGTGTTTTAACCTTGTTTGCATCTTCTTTTGCTTTAGGTCATTTGCACATTTTATCCACGACTTATTAACAAATGTAACATCAAAAATTCTTGCAATTTACATTTATTCTATTTACCTTTGTGAACTTTTAGTTTACAACTATGAATAGCCGTTTATCACAGTTTTTGAGCGCAGAAAACCTCACTCAGGCCCAGTTTGCAGACAGCATCGGAGTCGGCCGCGCCAGCATCTCCCACATTATGTCAGGACGCAACAAGCCGAGCTATGAATTTCTCTCCGCAATGATGGCCCACTACCCCGAAGTCAACTACGAGTGGCTGATTCTGGGCAAGGGAAAGATGTATCGCAGCAGCGCCAAATCGTCCGACACTACCCCGTCGGTGAGCCTCGCCACGTCGTCATCCGACCTGCTTTTCCCTGCGGAATTTGGCGGCGAAACTCCATCTGAAGACGAAAATCAAAATCTCGTCGCGGGCTACTCTACGGCAGAACAGACAGTAACGGGGGCGTCTCGTGAAAACCTGGGCTCAGATGAGATTGGGCACGGAGGCAACCTATACGAACAGGGGGCAGTCCAGAGCCGTCTCTCCCCTTCCGCCACCGCTCAAAACGCCGCTGCAGGCACTTCTGGGCGCAAAATCGTGAAGATTGTGGCCCTGTTCGATGATGGTTCCTACCAGGAATTAAAATAAGAATCCCATCTTTTTATTCGGCCTCTTCCACCTCCCACTAAAAAGATTGGGTAAAATCCCAACTTTTCATTATGTTTGTGCCCCGAATATGAGGTCACGACAATGTACAAGACTCTTCTTAAATATTTTCTGAGGCGCAACTCCCCCGCAAAGGCATTCAAAATTGCTACGGACATTCTCGCCGCCATCCGCAAACTGCCTTTCGGACGCGCTCTGGTTCGCCTCTTCTACAAAAGACGGATTCCCTCCACGGCGAAAACCGAACTTTTCGGCCTCACTTTCCCCAACCCTGTCGGGCTTGCAGCCTACATCGACACCGACGGCGTATTCTACAACAGCCTCTCGGACTTCGGGTTCAGTTTCGTTGAAATCGGGCCTCTGACATACATTGACCAGGGTTACAGCATCTCCCCAAAGCACTACCGCGGCGTGAAGAAAGCCATCGAGAGGCTGCGCACTGACAAACCCGACTGCATCATTTCCGGAAACATAACCCGCAATGCCCAGAGCAAGGGTCCTGAGGTTCTAAAGGACTACGAAAACGCGTTTGCGTTGCTCTACGACTTCGTGGATATGATTGTAATCCACCCCCACCGCTCGCCTGCCGAAGCAGAGAGTGCCGAGGACATCTCCGACATCCCGGACATAATCGACAGAATCCTCACGATGAGGCTCTACTACGACAAGAACAAGCCTGTCCTTCTGCGCCTTACGCCGCATCTGAGCCACGCCCAGACCGACGAACTGATTGACTGCTGCCTCTCCTGCGGAGTGGACGGCGTTGTGGCCGGAGGCACCCTCAGAGCCACCGATGACCTCACGGGGAGCGACCTCTTCAACCGCAATCTTGAATTTGTCCGCTACATTAGCGAAAAATCCCGCGGTCTGCTGCCAATTGTAGCCGTAGGAGGCATTATGAACGCAGAAGAGGCCCGGGCGATGCTCAGGGCCGGCGCATCACTTGTGGAAGTCTATACCGGGCTTTTCCGCGAAGGCCCGTCCATTGTGAAAAATATCGTTAACAAGCTATGAATCAAAATATAACAGCTTCAATCTGCACAATCGGCGACGAAATTCTAATCGGACAGATTGTGGACACCAACTCGAGCACCATTGCCCGCGAACTGGGCAAAATCGGAGTCAAATGCAGCGGAATGGTTTCCATCGGAGACGACCGCACTCAGATACTCGAAACACTCTCGGAAGAACTCGGCAAAAACGACATAGTCCTCGTCACAGGAGGCCTCGGCCCCACTAAGGACGACATAACCAAGGCCGCCCTTGCAGAGCTCTCCGGAAGCCTCAATTACCGCGAAGACGCGGCCCAAAGAGCGATTGTGGTGGACATTCTCCACTCCCGCGGACTAGACGCCCTGCCGGAAAACCTCGCCCAGGCCCAGGTGCCTGAAAACTGCGAGGTAATACTCAATCACCGCGGCACAGCCCCGATTATGGTGTTCCCGTTCGCCCCGGAGCGTTTCGGCCACACAGCGAGGCTCTATTCGATGCCCGGAGTGCCATTCGAGACCGAGGCCGCCCTGCCGGATGTAATCGCTGACATAAAGAAGAATTTCCCCCTTACAGACATCTCCCACCGCACTCTGATGACTTTCGGTCTTGCGGAATCGGCCCTGTCCAAGAAAATCGAGCCCTGGGAGAACGCCCTGCCGAAGGATGTTCATCTTGCCTACCTTCCCAATCCCCTCACCGGCGTGCGCCTGCGCCTTTCCATCTACGGAGGCGACAAGGCCGCCCACGCCGCCACCCTTGAGGGGCTCTGCAAAGAGCTGCACGGGATTCTCGGGGACATAATCTACTCCGACTCCGACAGCAGCCTCCCGGAGGAAATTGCAAGACTTCTCAGAGGCAGCGGCAAAACCGTCTCGGCCGCAGAATCCTGCACGGGAGGATTGATTTCCGAGATGATTACCTCCATCCCCGGCTGCTCCGAGTACTACAAGGGCTCGGTCACATCGTACGCCGTCGAGGTGAAGGAAAAGGTGCTGGGAGTTGATGCTGAAATTATCGGGAAATATGGAGTCGTCAGCAGCGAATGTGCCGCCGCGATGGCCGAGGGTGTAAGACGCTGCCTCGGAACGGACTACGCTGTCTCCACAACAGGCATCGCCGGCCCGGGCGGAGCGGAAGAAGGGAAGCCTGTAGGTCTTGTATGGGTCGGAGTGGCCTCCCCAAAGGGGGTGAAAACACGCTCATTCACCTACAAAAACGACCGTCGTCACAACATTGAGCGCTTTGCGGCCGCTGCGCTCCATTTACTTTGGGAAACTCTTAAGGAAGAAATCAAGTAACTGAAAATCAATAAATGTAACAATTTAGTTTTAATCTATAACATTTTTGTTACATTACTTTTGGCACATTTTAGCCGCGATTTACAACATTCAACAGCCTCAGAAAGTTGCCTCCGGCGATGAGTTCTATATCACCCTCCGAGTACCCTCTCGCTCTCATCTCATCGAAGATAAGACCCAGGCGGCTGCAGTCCTCAAGACCCTCGGGTGTGACGGCAATTCCGTCAAAATCGGAGCCCAGTCCGACGTGCTCAGCCCCCACCAGAGAGACGGCGTGGTCAATGTGATCGACTACCCTTTTGTAGCTTGGCCGCGGGAGTTTTTTCAACTGGTCAAGGCACTCGTACCAGGC
The DNA here is from genome assembly GCA_964396105.1 of uncultured Muribaculaceae bacterium. Lineage (GTDB taxonomy): Bacteria > Bacteroidota > Bacteroidia > Bacteroidales > UBA932 > Cryptobacteroides. The sequence continues at coordinate 3,454 of CAYNDY010000016.1, read as the reverse complement.
AGCTCTCTTCGCAGCGGAGGAAGGGTCTGCAATGAACTCATCCTCAATGTCGCTGCATTTGTCATAAACCCCGCTGATTATTTTTGCAAAGTCCTCGTCAAGGAAGGCGGGATAGAAATTTATCTGAATTACTCCCCCCTGTGCGGCAAGGGCGCGGATCATTTCGTCGGTCATATTCCGGGGATGAGCTGCAAGAGCCCTGCAGCAGGAATGTGTCGCCACGACGGGGCCTTCACTGTATTTCAGAACGTCCCAGAAAGACCTGTCCGAAATGTGGGAAACATCCACCAGCATCCCGAGGCGCCCCATTTCCTTCACCAAGCTCCGTCCGAAAGGGCTCAATCCGCCCCACCTTCCGCTCTCCCCGCTTGTGCAGGAGTCGCAGACCTCATTGTCGCGACTGTGGCAGAGAGTGACATAGCGAACGCCCAAAGAATGGAAAATTCTAAGAAGTCCAAGATTATGCTGAACGGGAGAGGCATTCTCAAGACCGAGGAAAATGGAAATCTTCCCCGCAGCTTTGTTCGAAAGGGCCTCGTCGGCGGAGGTTGCCAGCGCCGCCACGTCGGAATTTGCCGCCACAGCATCCCGTGTGCAGGCGATCAGCTCCAGGGCATAGCGGGTGGCCGCATCCGGAGAAAACGAAGCGGGAACGTATGCCGCAAAGAAAGAAGCGTCGACTCCCCCGCGGCGCAACTTAGGAAAGTCCACCTGGGCGTGAGAATCCTCCACACCGATGTCCCGCAGACGGTAAATCTGCGAAGGCGTATCACAATGTGAATCAAGAACAAACATAAGAGAAATTCCTATTTATTTGCGGTGGCTCGGCGTTGTCTTACAGCTTCATATAGGACCACCGCAGAAGCAATCGAAACATTCAGCGACCCGATCTCCCCCGCCATAGGAATGGCGGCCTTCGCGTCGGCAAGGGAGAGCATAGTCTGCGAGATACCCTTGCCTTCGGAGCCCATCACAATCGCAATCGGCCCGGTGAGGTCGATATCATAGATGTAATTGTCCACCTTCTCTGTGGCGGCAACAATCTTGAATCCGCTCTGCTTCAGATAGTAGGCGGCATAGCGGAGATTCGGCACCTTGCAGGTGTCAATCCTCATCAGAGCCCCCGCGGAAGCCTTCACGGCCTCGGCATTGATGGCCGCTCCCCCCTTTGCCGGCACGATAATCCCCTGTCCGCCCACACATTCGAGCGTACGGGAAATCGCCCCGAGGTTCCTCACGTCGCTAACCCCGTCAAGAATGACCAGTATAGGTGCCTCAGACACCGAAAGAGCGGTGTTCACCATATCTTCCAGCTCCACATAGTCAATCTGGGAGATGTAGGCGACAACGCCCTGATGAGCCCCGCGCACAGCCCTGTTGAGCCTGTCAAGAGGCACAAACTGATAGGGAATGTCATTCTCCGCCAGCAGGCCGTAAAGCTCACGGAACTGCTGTCCTTCCATTCCCTGCTTGAGAAGCACCTTGTCGAACTTCCTGCCCGCCTTCACCGCCTCCATAACAGGGTGAATGCCATATAGAAACTGCATTTTTTCTTCTTCCATATATCTGAAGTATAATTATTTACAAATGTCAATCTAAAGTTTCAATTCGCATCGGTTATTTCCGCGCAACTAAGCCGCAATCCGCTCTTTTTAAGACAGTCCGTCGCTCAATTCGGCCCACTCGTCTGTCTTCGCATCCAGGTCGCGTTTGAGTTCAAGGAACTCCCGAGTCAAGTCCATATAATCGTCTGTCGGAGACGGATTTGCAAGCACAGTCTCAATCTCCTTCATCCTAGCCTGAATTTCGTCAATCTTCTTCTCCAGAAACGAAATCCGGTTGCGCACCTTCTTCTCCTCCTTTGAAACGAACTTCTTCTGCTGATACTCCTGCTGAGAAACAGCCTTCTTTGCCGCAGCCTCGGCGGCAACCTCCTCATTCACTGAAGGTTTTGCGTGCCGCTCCAGTTCATTCAAGTTTTCAATCCTGCGCCTTTCCAGGAACTCGGCTACGCCTCCCAGGTGCTCCCTCACTCGTCCGTCCCTGAACTCATAGAGCTTGTCCACAAGGCCGTCAAGGAAATCCCTGTCGTGGGAAACGATGATAAGCGTGCCGTCGTATGACTTCAGGGCCTGCTTCAGGATGTCCTTGGAGAGGATGTCCATATGGTTTGTCGGCTCGTCGAGCGCAAGGAGATTGTAGGGGCGCAGCATAAGTTTTGCCATCGCCAGCCTCGCCCTCTCGCCTCCGGAGAGCACAGCCACCTTCTTGTCTATGTCCTCACCCTTGAAAAGGAAAGCCGCGAGAATGTCGCGAAGCTTCGTCCTGATGTCCCCCACCGCAATCCTGTCCAGAGTTTCAAAGACAGTGTCGTTTTTGTCGAGCACATCTTCCTGATTCTGAGCATAATAGCCGATGCTGACATTGTAGCCAATGCGGGACTCCCCCTTCAGCGGAGCGAGTTCCCCCATAATGGCCCTCATCAGAGTGGTCTTTCCCTCGCCGTTCCTTCCCACGAGCGCCACCTTCTCCCCTCTTTTCACCTCTATGTCAGCCCCGGAGAAAACCACCTTGCTGCCATAGCCAAGCGACAGATTCACAGCCTTGTAGGCAATGTCTCCGGAACGCGGCGCAGGAGGGAATTTCACGGCAAGAGCGGACTTATCCTCAAGATCTACCTCAATCCTTTCAAGTTTTTCGAGCTGTTTCACGCGGGACTGGACCTGATTGGACTTGGTCGGCTTATAGCGGAACCTCTCGATGAAGTCCTCGGTCTTTTCAATCATCCTCTGCTGATTCTCGTATGCCGCCTTCTGCTGGGCGATGCGCTCCTTCCTGAGTTCCAGATACTTGCTGTACGGGACTTTGTAGTCGTGGATGTGCCCCAGCATAATCTCCACCGTGCGGTTCGTCACGTTGTCGAGGAACTTCCTGTCGTGGGAAATCAGCACAAGTGAACCCTTGTATTCCTTCAGATAGCCCTCCAGCCACTCTATGGACTCGATGTCCAGGTGGTTAGTCGGCTCGTCAAGGAGCAGAACATCCGGGCTTCCGAGAAGGATTTTGGCAAGCTCGATTCGCATATTCCAGCCCTGGCTGAACGTCTCCGTCGCCCTCTGAAGCTCATCATACTTGAATCCGAGTCCCATCAACGTGCGGCGGGCCTGCACCTCAGGCGAGTCATTTTTCATTATGGAGAGCCTGTCGTTGACTTCATTCAGCCTTTCAATCAGCCTCTGATAGGCGTCAGACTCATAATCGGTCCTTTCTGCAAGTTCGGCTGTAACCTTTTCGAGCTCCGCCTCCATATCGAACATCTCCTGAAAGGCCGTCATCGTTTCGTCAATCACCGAGCGGCCCCTGTGGTGCTCCATAATCTGGGGGAGATAGCCGATTTTAATTCCGGAAGGCACCACGACCTTGCCGGATGTCGGCCTCTGGAGACCGCAGATAA
>CAYNDY010000015.1:0-19555 GCA_964396105.1 uncultured Muribaculaceae bacterium | reverse complement strand
TCATTCACAAGCACACCGCCGGGGAGAGTAGTTTTGTTGAAGGTGTAGTCTCCGAAAGTGAGGCTGAAACCTTCGTTGTACTTCACGAAATAGTTGCAGTGATCGTCGTAAGCCGCTGCCGCGAGAGTCTCCATCGGAAGAATCTGGTTGCGGGTCTTGAGAGAAGAAACCGCAGACTTGAGGGACTTCGCCTTCTGAGTGCCGTCGGTCTTGGTGAGGATTACCGTAAACCCTTCGGTAAATTCGACTGGAAGAATGGTGAAATAGTATGCTCCCGGAGCAAGGGCGCTGCCGTCCTCGTTGTAAAGACGAACGTATGTCTCAGGCTTGGTGATAGTAACTGACGGAGTTCCGTCCTCGGCGAAGGAAATTGAGAAAGTTCCGCAGAGAGCTTCGCTCTTGTTTCCCATAAGGGTGATGGATTTTACGTCAGTGAGGTCATCCGCAAGGGTGAACCGGATGTGGGAGCAAAGATTCTTGAAAGAGATGGAGGTGCCGCTGACCTTGCCGGCCATAATGGCTACATTGTCGGCGAAAGTTCCTGTGGCAGCCTTCTGATCGGCAAAAAGCGTCGTTGCAATCACTCCGTCGGAGAAAGTCGCTCCGCTGCGGTAAGGGTAGAGGGCATAGAGCTCAGTGGCGTCCTCCGGAACCTCACCGGAGAAGCTGGTGCCGGAGGTGAAATCGAAGCGGTTGTTGTGCTCTGTGGCCGAAGCGGAGTTGTCGAAAACTGACAGCAGATTCCCCTCAGTCCAGCTCACTGCGCCCGTCGCGTCCACGGAAGTTCTAGTAATGCCTTCAAGGTTGGCGCTGAGCTGCAAAGGGACATACTTTGCAACCTTTACTTCGTTCTTCTCCCCGTTTGCGGGATTTTCCTTTGTGCAGGAGGATGCCGCAACCACTGAAGCGGCTATCGCGAGTAACAGATAAATCCTTTTCATAGTTCACTCATTTTTAGTTCCATCCCTGGGAAGGAAGTATTTCGTAGGTCTCAGTTTTGGCGCCATAGCCGGCAGAAGGGCTCTGCGCGAATCCGATCTCTGACCTGAAGGTCACAAGAGTCACAACGGGACTCTCATATTTTTTGTCATTTTTCATATCGAAACTGTTTGTGTGTTATTGACCAAAAGGGGGTTGCCTCTGCAAAAATCAGGCGAGAGGCTTTATCTCCAGCCCTCGTTCTGTTTGCACTGAGGCATCATATCGAGGTCGCGCTGAGGAATCGGGAGAAGCTCATGGCGGCCCTTGACGGTGTACTCGGAGATTATGTAGAGAGAAGGCATCTGCTCGTGCCAGGTGGCGAGGTCCTCCGCAGTGGAGCGGATGGTCTCGTAGTAGATGCCCCAGCGGACAAGGTCCTGTTTCCTGTGGCCCTCGAAAGCGAGTTCATAGCCTCTCTCGTCGCGGACCGCCTGCCTGAACTGCTCATAACTCATTCCTGAGAGGTCGCAGACTGAAGAAGGGGTATTGACAGGAAGGCCGTAGGCACGGCGGCGGACCATATTGATGGCGGAATAGGCGTCGGTAGTCGGGCTCTTATGCCACTCGTTGAGCGCCTCGGCGTAGAGAAGAAGCACATCCGCATAGCGCAGGAGATACCAGTTCACATCGGAGTAGTTGGCGTCAGCAACCTGCTCCTTCACATATTTCTCAAGATCCCATTTGCCCGGGGTGAGCGCGTTGTTGAAAGGCTTTCTCCACTCCGGTTTTGCATCGGAGCGCATCGCCACCTCCATTGTAAGGTCCTTCTTCACGGTCGAGCCATCCTCGGTGTAGGTGCCGAGCGCGGTCTTGCCGGTGGAAGTGTATTTGTAGTCCGCAAAGGAGAGAGCCCACCTCTTGTCCTGGGTGTGGTCCGGCCAGGAAGCGATGAAGGTCGGAAGAACCTTCCAGTTGGCGGCAATCCTGATGTAGTCTCCGGCGCCGTCGGTCGCAGTCACTCCGTTCCATTTTCCGATGCGGCCGATAGGGTCGCTGCCGGTGATGGCGGAAGCGTAGAAGGACACCTCAAGAAGGCTCTCCTCCGGGTCCCAGGTGTTGTTGCAGGTGTTCTGCCAGAGAGTCTCATAGCTGTCAAGAAGATGGTGCTTGCCGGACTCCACGAGAATCTTCGCGGTGTTTGCGGCCGCCTCCCACTTGCTCTCGTCGCGAAGAGGATATCCGGCCCAGGTCGCATAGACCTTCGCAAGCAGTCCGAGGGCTGTGCCCTTGGAGACCCTGTACTGGGTGTCGCTTCTGTAGGTGTCATCAACTGCCCATGGAAGCACCTCTGCGGCATATTTAAGATCCTGTTCTATGAACTCATAGACCTCCTTCGGGTCCGGCTGGGTGTAGAGCGAAGGATGGGTGTTGGACTCGGCGGTGGTCTTCATAAGGACCGGAGTGCCGTACCAGCGTACCAGTTCGAAATAGAAGAGGGCACGGAGCGTGCGGGCCTCGGCCATATAGATGGCGGCGATGTCCTGGTTGTCCTTCCACGAATCGGTGGTCACCCTGCGGGAGAGGTTCTCGATGAAGTCGTTGGCGTCATAGACGGCGTTGTACAGAGCCTGCCAGGTGGCCTCCACATAACTGTTGGAGGTGGAATAGGTGTTTGAAGGAACGTCGCGCCAGGAGTTCGGAGAACTGCCCTCGACCTTCGCCTCGTCTGTTCCGAGGGTGAAATAGAGAGAGAGGTTCATACTGTACATCGCGTCGTTCTGCATATTCCTGTACACTCCCAGAAGAACCGTCTGGGCCTCCTCCGGAGTGGTCATATATGTGCTCTTTTCTATCTCGGTGAAGTTTTTCTCATCAAGAGAGCAGCCCACCGTGCAGAGGATTGCGGCAAGAGCCGCCACAAAAAATCTTATGTTTTTCATAATCATATTCTTCCCTCTCTAAAATTGAATGTCAAGTCCCATCGTGAGCACCAGGCTCTTAGGGTAGGCGCCCCAGTCGAACGAAGGGGTGAGCGGGCTGGTGAGGGTGTTCACCTCAGGGTCGTAGCCGCTGTACTTCGTAAGGCAGAAGAGGTTCTGAGCCGTTCCGTAAATTCTCAGCTTGCTTATCCAGATCTTCTTCGTGAGCCTCTCCGGAAGGGTGTAGCCGAGGGTTATGTTCTTCAGACGAAGGAATGAGCCGTCCTCGATGAAGCGGGAGGAAATATCGTACGGGATATATCCTGTCGCAGAAGGGACGGAGTTGGAAGCGTTGGTGGTCGTCCATCTGTCGGCGACCTCGGAGAGCATCTGGGTGCGTTCGTTGCGGGTCTGGGTGAGGTAGAGCCTCATCGCGTTGTAGACGTCGTTTCCGATGCTGAACTGGAACATAAAGCTCAGGTCCACTCCATAGAACTGGAACCTGTTGGTAAGTCCTCCGTAGAAGTCAGGGTAGCCGTTTCCGATGGAGGTCCTGTCGTCCGGAGTGATCTTGCCGTCCCCGTTGATGTCCTTGTACTTGGTCATACCCGGCACGGCGTCATATCCCCTCGGGCTGAGATCCGGCACGCCGTCCTTGAGCTGAAGGGTTCCGTCAGGAAGCATATTGAAGTCGGAGTACTGGTAGACTCCGTCGAAAACATAACCGTACATATCTCCGAGGGAGGAACCCACATAGGAAATGTAGTCGTCCTGGGTGAAGTTCGTGTTGAAGCCGGACTTGCGGGTTATGTAGGTGGTGCCGTCCTGAAGGGCGACGAGCTTGTTCTTGATGAAGGAGATGTTGAAGTCGGTGGACCACAGGAAGTTGCGCTTGTTGAAGTTCACGCTGCTAAGCGTCAGCTCCACTCCGCTGTTGCGGATTTTTCCGATGTTCTGCCACTGGGAAGCGAATCCCGTCACGTATGCGAGCTTCTGCTGGATGAGGAGGTCCTTCGTGTCCTTGATGAAGCCGTCGACGGTGAGGGTGAGGCGGTCGTGGAAGAAGCCGAAGTCAAGTCCGACATTGGTCGTTGTGGAGCCCTCCCACTTGAGGTCGTAGTTTGCGATCTGCTTCGGGGAGAGGACAGAATACATCGTGGTTCCCATTCCGAGCTTACTGTCGGTGTAAAGGTCCATCGAGAGGTAGTTGGTGATGCGGTCGTTGCCCACAGTTCCCCATCCGGCCCTGAGCTTGAGGGTGGAGATGGCGGTTGCGCCCTTCATAAACTCCTCGTTCGCGATGTTCCAGGAAGCGGCAAATGACGGGAAGAATCCCCATTTGTGCTTAGGGGAGAACACCGTGGAGGCGTCAGCACGGAAGGTGGCCGTGAGCATATATCTGTCTGCGTAGTTGTAGAATCCGCGGGCGAAGAACGAGAGTCTCATACTCTCGGTGCGGCTGGAGGTGACCTTCGTCGGGGTGGCTCCGAGACCGAGGTTGTCAGTTCCGAGGTTGTCGAACGGGAAGTCGCGGGACTCTCCGTAGAGAGACTCATACCCCGAACCCACAGTCTCCTGACCGAGCATAAAGTTCACGGAATGCTTCTTCTTGAAGCGGGCCTGGTAGGTGAGGGTGTTGCTGACCTGCCACTTGGTGGTGCGGCTCATCGTGCTGTTGCCGTATGCTCCGCCGGCGCGGTAGGCGTTGCTGGTGGTCTCGTGATAGAAGATGTCGCGCCTCTGGTAGTTGGAGTTGTAGGTCGCGGCTGTCTTGAACGTGAGGTTCTTGGTGAATTTGAAGGTGAGGGCCATATTCCCGATCCACTGCTCTGACTTGCGGGTGTCATCCGTCGACTCGGCCTGGATAATCGGATTGATTCGGTTGGAGTCGAAGTTGGACTCGGCCTGGGCGGTCGGGTCGTACATAAGGTAGCGGAGGTCGTACTGGCTGACGCTCAGTCCTCCGACAGGCCTGTAGGAGATGAGGTTCGCAAGCTGTCCGCCGCTGGTTCCGATGCCGGTGCGGCGGGCGTTGGTGTAGTTCAGGGAGCCGTCCAGAACGAGCCATTTGGTGATGTCCTGACGGAGTTTCACACGGGCGTTGTCCTTTTTGTAGCCGCTGTTCACGAAGATTCCGTCCTCGTCGAAATGGGAGTAGGAAATGGTGTACTGGGCTGATTTAACGCCACCGCGGATGCTGACGTCGTGGCTCTGGGACCAGGTCGGGCGGAACGCCTCGCTCTGCCAGTCGATGCCCTCGAAGTTGCGGTAGTCCTCGATGCTCTGGAACTCATACGGATTGCCGTCCGCGTCGGTTCCTGCCTTGAAATAGGTGTCGCCGTATTTTGTCGGGTTGGTTTCGAGCTGAAGGGCCACGAAATCGTACGGGGTGATGGTCTCGAGTTTTTTGGAAAGTTTCCTCCAGGATGCTGAGCCGTTGTAGGAAATCTGCGGAAGGCCCTCGCGGCCGGACTTGGTCGTGACGAGGATGACTCCGTTCGCAGCCCTCGCGCCGTAGATGGCGGCAGCGGAAGCGTCCTTGAGGACGTCGATGGACTGGATGTCCTGGCTGGCGAGGAAGTCGAGGCTGGAGACCTCGAAGCCGTCCACTATGTAAAGAGGTGAGGAATCGCCGTTGACGGTTCCCACGCCGCGGATTTTGATGTCATATCCCGCGCCCGGGGTGCCGTCGGCTGCGGTGACGCTCACTCCGGCAATCTGTCCGCCGAGAGCCTCGACTACAGAGCTCGTCTTGAAGTCCTTGAGGGCCCTTTCACCCACAGAAGAGACGGAGCCGGTGAGGTCGCTCTTGCGCATTGTGCCGTAACCGACCACGACAACCTCTTCAAGAATGGTGCTGTCGGGGGTGAGGCTGACATTTATCGTCGCACGGCCTCCGACTGCAACTTCCTGAGTCGCATAGCTGATGTAGCTGAAGGAGAGCTTCGCATCGGAAGGGACGCTGATGACAAATTCTCCGTTCGCATCGGTGACTGTTCCGTTGTCAGTGCCGACCTGAGAGACGCCGGCCGCGATGAGAGGCTCTCCCCTCTCGTCCGTGACCGTTCCTCTCACCTTTATCTTTTCCTGCGAGAAGGCAGTGACGCACAGGAGCGCCGTCACTGCGGAAAGCAATATATATCTTAAGTTTTTCATCTTCTTTCGCTTTTAGAACTGAGTATCAAACCATACGAAGAGAGGGAACAGCTGGTAAGGAGCCGCTGAACCGGCCGGGTCTTTTCCTGTGTCGGCAAAGGTTATCTGAGCTGTAAATATACCGTTCGCGTAGCCGTTGTCATCCACGAACTTTTCCGGAGCGATGTAGAGTGCGTGATCTTCCCGACGGACATACCCCGCGCACTTTGCGATGTGTTCAGGACGGTCGTAAGTTGAAATAGGGGCGCGTGAGCCTGAGTTGTAAGCAACATTGATTGCGCTGTAGTAGGCGGCCCATACGCTTGAAAGGAAGTTGTCCTTGTTGGCGTTCGGAGCGCCGTCCTTGTGGGCTGCAGGTCCGTTGAGGTTCCAGTAGTTGAATGAACGTCTGAAGTCCATAGTTATCACTTTCGCCTCTTCGTCCGTGAGCGCGGCTCCGTTCTTGGTTATGACTGGGGCCGGGGAAGTGACTCCGTTCTTAGGGTTGCAGAGGATTGCAAACGGACTGTATTCGATTCTGTACTCGTTTCTGAGGTCATTGAAGTCGAAGAATACCGGAATCTTCATTGAGGTTTCGCCGGAAGTTCCCTTTCCGGTGGTCACTACCACGAACACGAAGTGGGCCCTGCGGTCGGCAGTCTTGGTGAAGATGGAAGGAACCGTGGTGAGCGTTCCGGTTTCGGAGTCAATGGTGACGCAATTTTTGTTGCTTCCGCCCTTGATTGTGTAGGTCGCGGTGACGCCTTCCTTGATGTCGGTCTCCGCTACCGGGATTTCAACCGGGTCGGTGATGGAAACGCGGTGCTGGCTCGCATAGTTCGAGATAGGAGTGAGACCGAGGTTGTTGCCCCAGCGGACGTATGTGAAGGCGTAAGGATTGGCGATGACGGAGAACTTGACCTGAGCGGTCATCTCTCCCTTCGCGTTCCCGGCCTTCACCGAAAGAGTGTAGTCACCTTTGGCGAGGGCGTTGCCCTTTGCAAGGGAGATTGCGCCTGTTGACGGGTCAAGGCTGAGAGCTCCGGAAAGCGCCTCGGGAAGCTCCGCGAACGAGAATGTGACCTCGTCTCCGTCCATCTTCGCAGGCTTGAGCTGAGCCTTCGTGCCTTCCCAAAGGGTGGTGTCGCGGTAGGAGAATTCGGTGATTGGAGCTATATATTCCACAACGGTGAACTTGAGCACCTGGTCGAAGTCGCGCGAGCCGTAGTCGTTCTTCGCGCTGAGAGAAACCAGAATCTCCGAGCCGACCGCAAAGCCGTTGTCCTCGGCAAGAGTGACCGCGCCGGTGGAAGCGTCCACGCTGACCTTGTCAGTGTCAGGGAATGTGGCCTTGAGGCTGAAGACAAGCCCGGTGATTGAACCCGTAAAATCAGGCGCCGCACTCGTGTAGGCTTTGTTCTGCTCCACCTTTATCTCCGCCGGAGAGAACTCGAGCGCGACAGGAGGTGAGGCTATTTCCACCGTAAGAGCATTGGCAAAGATGCCTTCCTGCGACTCGGAATCCACGACCATAGTGGTGAGCTTGAAGTCAATGACATAAACTCCCGGCTTGAACGCGCTGTTCTTCAGAATGGAGAATTTTCCCGTCTTGTCAACGCTGAAAAGCCCTGTCCAATCACTCATAGCCTGCCCGTCGCGGCGGATGGAGGAAATGAGGTAGTTCTTGATTGAGATATGCTCGCCCTCTGTTGTTATCTGGGCCGAAGGAAGCTCGGCGGAGGATGAAGTGGAGGTTACGTCGGTAAGAACAAGAGTGATCTTGTCCGGAGTGACAGTTATTCCCTCAGGGATTGCCTTCATCATATTGACGGTGATGGCGTCCGGGAATTCATATCTGGCCCCGTTCACGGTGCAGGCGATGCTGACGGAGTATTTTCCCACCGCGAGGCCTGCGCTGTTGCGGATTTTGAAGACTCCGGTCGAAACGTCCACCGAGAAACACTCGGGAGTCACGGTTTCACCTTCGAGAGTCACGCTGTAAATCTCAAAGTCCCCGGGAGTGCCGCCGTGCCAGCTCGGGCTCAGGTCCATATTGGTCGAAGGGCCTATGTCCGTGATGCCGGGATAGTAGAGCGCGAATGCGCCCGTATCTGTCAGCTGAGGCGTACAGGAAAGGGCAAGAAGCGCCGCGGCAAGGGCGGAAAGCGCCATCCGCAGTTTTCTGGTTATCAATTTATTCATACACTATGAGTTATTGTCTGAAAAAGTTAATCTACTGAAGAGAGTAGCTGAGGGTCTGAACTTCTCCGTTCACGGTCACTTTCACTGAGACGCCGCCCTCGTGGAAGGTGCCGGCCGAGGAGGCGTCGTTGTCGGTGAAGGCGGCGCTGACGCTCTGGGAGTCGAATGTGCCGGAATAAGGCAGGAGCACGGAGATGAACCGCACGGCCTTGCCTTCCTTCTTGTCCACATTGACCCTGAACCACCACCTCTGGGTCCTCTGATCAATCTCGTTTGAATAATAGCCGGTGTTGCTCTCGAAAGAGATGCCGTCGGAAGTCTCGGAGAACACCTTTATAAGAAGGTTGTTACCGTCGTCGAAAAGGGAGTGCGCTCCGAAGGAATTGTCGCCGTAGGTGTCCATAGCGGCAAAGCCCTTTCCGCTTGAAGGATAGCCGTCGGAGCCGTTGTCCTTGCCGCCCCAGAGCTTGTAATTGAGGTTAACCGGGGTGTCGGTGCAGGAGCCGTAGGCCTCGTCGACAACGACGAAATATTTTCCGCCCACGAAGAATATGGACCTGCGGTGGGTGAGGTCTGAGTAGGCCGCGTTCTCGGTGACAAGGACCTCATAACCCGTGGTGTTCTGCTGAAGGAGAAGCTTGCCGCTGCGGGTTTCGTGACTTAGGCGACTCTTCGTGAGGGTGTTGTGCATCTCGGTGGAAGCATAAGAACTACGGGTTGAACCGTCATTGTAGGTATAGCATCCGGCATCCGGGAGGAACTTCCTGCCTTTGATGTAAAGACCGATGTGGCCGTTGTCTGTCTGATTGTGCCACTTCCAGAGCGGGTCATTGCAGTTTTTGTGGACGAGCATAATATCGCCGGAATTCCAGCCGCTGCGCATCATATAATATCCTGAGACAGGGTAGGTAATCAGAGTCGCCTCAGGCCGCTTTCCGTAGGCTCCCTCGGTGGCCATCCATTTGAGACAGTCGTCGTCAGGGAACATCTCCGAATAATTTTTGAAGTTGCGCAGCAGAACGCTTTTCGTCATCCTCGCAGACCTTGTGTCATTGAAGTTGTCAATTGAATAGTCCGGATAGACAATATCCCTGAGGAACGTTACGGCCTTGAGAAGCATAGAGGTATAATCCGCCGGGAGTTCTGAAACTCTTCCATTTACCTGAGCGGTCTTATACACGGAAATGAAGTTTGAGACAACTCCGAGATGATAGCTCGGGTCGAACTCGTTGTGCACGCCGTCGGAGTTGAACTGGTCGGTGAGCTGGGAGGTCACTGCGGCGACCCCTTCATTAAACCAGGTCTGAGACAGTTTGAACTCCGGAAGAAGCAATCCCGCAGTCACGATTGTCTGTTCCTGAGAGAAGCGGATATTGCTCGTAGAGTCAGAGAAGAGGTTCTTGCGGATGGACTCTATGTGGTTCCAGGCCGTATGAAGAGTATATGCAAGCACCTCGGCAGTAAAATTCTCAGAATGGGCATAGTACGGAAGGACATCCAGAAGGTCGGTCATCCTTGAACAAGGCTGAAGGCCGGACCACTCGGTCGCCTCGGTAGCTCCACTTGGAACAGGATAAGCCTTGTTGTAGGATTTCCACGCGTCAATCCACGCAAGGATATATTTCTCCTCCCCTGTCGCGGCGTAGGCACGGGCCTGGGGAAGCATCCACTGCAGGCGGTGCTTCTGGCTGAGAAACTCCTTCTCGGAAGAAAGCGAGGCGGGAACCATCGTCCAGTCTATTGTGCCGTTCTCGCCGGCGAACGAATAATACTGCTCCTGTCCGTCAGAGGTGGTTCCGTCGGTGTAGACGGCGACTTTGAATCTCCATCCGCCCTCGGAGGTCGCCTGGGAGGCGATGTTCAGATCACTTGCGCTTGCCGAAGGGGAAAGCACATCCACATTCGGGTTGTACACCGGACGGGACCGCCAGTATTCAAGAAGAGCCTGCCCGGCGTTGTAGAGGTCGCCCGCAGCGTAGTAGCGGCTAACCTCCTCCAGACCGGGATAGTCGAGATTCAAAAGCGCAAAGACTTCTGTATCAAGGCTATCCGCATCACCCGAGGGGCGCGAAATCTTGAGGTCAGTATTTCCGACCGGCTGTTCTGAAAGGATTTCCTTGCTGCATCCGAAGGCGGCAAGGGTAAGGAAAAGCAATGCAAAAAACTTTTTCATCAGCTTCAATGTTTATGCGGTTTTACCGAATACAAATTTACTGCAACTATATGGGTCGGCATACGGCCTTTGTCGCGTCTTGTTTTACTATTGTCGCAAAAATCATTAAATTTGTGCAGAAATATGCTAAAATTTTGCAGACTCGCCCCAATAATGCGAAATCGTTGCAAAATTTTGGACAAAATTAAAATATTTTCCACACATCTGTACAAAGATTCCACAGGAATAGGCGTTCGGGGAGGAAAAGAGTTGTTAACTTTGTCTTTCGAAAGGGGCCCCGTTTTCGGAACTCACACCGGGAACCCTTCAAAAGATAACTAATAATGCTAAAATATCGTTATGACGCTTAAATCATCAACATTCTTTGCAGCCGCAGCGCTCGCCGCACTCACTCTGATTGTTTCCTGCTCCAAGAGCCGCGAGCCGTGGGTCCGGCACTCCATTGACACAGCAGCCTCACAGCTCAAGGCTACAGCCGCCCTCCTCGAAGGAACGGGACAATTCCCGCGCACGACATATTCCGGCTGGGACATCGATTTTCTTGCCCGACAGGTAGGAGAGGGAATTTTTGCGAAAGCGGACTCCCTGCGGCCCAACCCTTCTGCGGAAAAGATAGGGACGCTCCGCACCTGCGGCCCCTACGACTGGACAAGCGGATTCTTCCCGGGCTCGCTCTGGCTGGAGTATGAACTCACCGGAGACGAGCAGCTCAAGAAATACGCAATCGAATACACCAACGAGTTGCTTCCGGTAAGTTTCTACAAGGGCACTCACGATGTGGGCTTTATGATAGGGTGCAGCTACGGCAACGCCGAGAGGCTCTCCCCGGCGGACTCAATCTCCTCCGTCATCATCCGCACGGCCGAGAATCTCGCCTCACGCTTCGACCCTCGCATCGGGGCAATCCGCTCCTGGGACTTCGGGGAGTGGAATTTCCCTGTCATAATTGACAATATGATGAACCTTGAACTGCTTTTCGAGGCATCCAAGCTTTCCGGAGACAACAAATACCGCGACATCGCGGTCAGCCACGCCAACAAGACGATGGAAAACCATTTCCGCGCAGACCGCACCAGCTATCACGTTGTGAGCTACAACGAAGACGGCAGCGTGGAGCTCCGCCAGACCTGGCAGGGCAAGGGGGACGAAACTCCGTGGGCGCGCGGACAGGCCTGGGGAGTTTACGGCTACACTGTCTGCTACCGCGAAACTTCCGACACCAAATATCTCGACTTCGCCAAAAGCCTTGCGGATATGATTATGGAAAGAGTCACAACCGAGGACAAGATTCCTTACTGGGACTATGACGCTCCCGCGGACAAGGAGACCCCGAGGGACGCCTCCGCAGCGGCAATCACGGCTTCTGCCTTCCTCGAACTTGGCGGATACCTTCCTGACGGCGAAAAATACCTTAAATATGCCGAGGACATTCTCCGCAGCCTCTCTTCGGAGGAATATCTCGCTGCACCGGGAACCAACTGCGGGTTCATCCTCAAGCATTCCACCGGCTCGCTTCCGCACGGCTCCGAAATCGACGTGCCGATAAACTACGCCGACTACTATTTCCTCGAGGCTCTCAAAAGATACATAAACAGCAAATAATCAGACGATTATGAATATAATTAAAAAATTCCTCATAGCTGCCGCAGGCCTTCTTTTCACCCTATCGTCCGCTCATTCCCAGGAACTCCGTCCGGAGGTTTTCTCTCTTCTGGACCTCGACCGTCCGGGGCTTGAAAAAGTGAAGGCGGCTCACGAAAAAGGAGACGACGAGGGGGCAGCATCCGCCCTTCTTGATTATTACCGCGCCCGCAAGGGCATCTGCACTCCGGACATTCGGGATGTAAAGAAAGTGAAAATCAACAAGGAGCAGCAGAAATGGGCCGACGATGCGCTAAGCCACACCTTCTTTGTCCATTACGGCTACCAGCCTTCCTTCAACTACGGGGAGGACATAAACTGGAAATACTGGCCCGTTCAGGACAACGAGCTCCGCTGGCAGCTCCACCGCCACAAGTGGTTCGTCCCTATGGGATATGCCTACAGGGTGAGCGGAGACGAGAAATACGCCAAAGAGTGGGTATATGAGTATATTGACTGGATTAAGAAAAACCCGCAGTCGGACAAGGAAAACGCGCGGTACGCGTGGAGGCCGCTGGAAGTCAGCCACCGCCTTCAGGACCAGTGCCTCCAGTTCCAGCTTTTCGTTGACTCGCCGTCTTTCACCCCGGAGTTTCTCACAGAGTTTCTTCTGAATTACCACAATCACGCCACCTACATAAGCGGGCACTGGTCAAAGCAGGGCAACCACCTTCTTTTCGAGGCGCAGAGGATGCTCTACGCAGGTTCATTCTTCCCCGAGTTCAAGGACGCGGTTTCCTGGCGGCAGAGCGGAGTGGACATTCTGAACAGGGAAGTGAAGGTGCAGGTGCTCCCGGACGGAGGGCACTTCGAGCTTGACCCGCACTACCACCTCGCCACAATCGAGATTTTCCTCAAGGCGCTCAGAGTTGCCGACCTCAACGGGTTCAGGAACGACTTCCCGCAGTCCTACCAGGACGCTGTGGAGAGTATGGTTATGTGGTATATCAACACGATGTACCCCGACTACACCAACCCTTGCTTCAGCGACGCGAAAATAACCCCCAAGAAAGAAATGCTCAAACATTTCAAGAACTGGGCGGAGGTATTCCCTCAGAACGAGGCCATCAGATACTATGCTACAGAAGGCGCCGAGGGAGCTGTCCCTTCATATCTCTCGAAAGGATTCCTTGACTCAGGATTTTTCGTATTCCGCAACGGCTGGGGAATGGACGCCGTGCAGATGGACGTGAAGGCAGGACCTGCGGGAGAGTGGCACGCGCAGCCGGATTTCGGAACATTCGAGCTCTGGTACAACGGCAAATGCCTGTTCCAGGATTCGGGTTCATACGTTTATGAGGGAAAAGACCCGGAAATTATGACCTGGCGCAACTGGTTCAGGGCTACCTGCCACCACAACACCCTCACGATGGACGGGAAAGACGTGGACAAAGTGCCTTCCGAGACCCTTCTCTGGCAACCTGAGGGCGATGTGCAGATTCTAGTGACGGAGCATCCGAGCTACAGCGGACTCATCCACCGCAGGTCAATCTTTTTTGTCGGCGGCGAGTACTTTGTCATCGTGGACGAGGCTTCAGGGCAGAAGAAAGGCTGGGTGAACCTCAACTGGCAGATGCCAAAGGGCAACATTCCGAACAGCCGCGAGGATATGACCTTCTACTCCGAGTTTGACGGGGACAGCAACTTTATGTTCCGCTGCTTCGGTCCGGATTCGATGACGATGAAAAAGGACGAGGGATGGCAGTCACCCGGATATATGAAGAAGGTAAAGAGAATGTTCGTCTCATTCAACGTGAAGAAAGCGGGAAACGAGCCGGTGCGCTTCATCACAGTCATTCATCCAAAGCAGGAGGAGGGCTACGAGAAGATTTCCGCCAAATTCACCGACAACGGCTTCAGCAACAGCAGCCTCTCCCTCGAGGTCAAAATCGGAAAGAACAAGAAAGTGAAACTCGGATATAAACTGTAAACGGAAATGTCAGGTAAACTTCATCCTCTTCTGGCGGTTCTGCCTCTCGCGGCTTCAGCGCTGCCTTCCTGCGCTCCAGGGCAGGAGCAAAGGAAGCCGAACATCCTGTTCATTATGACGGATGACCACACGACAGGGGCGATGTCGTGCTACGGCGGACGCCTTATCGACACGCCGAATATGGACCGGCTCGCGGACGAGGGGATGAGATTCGAGAACTGCTACGCCACCAACGCCCTTTCAGGGCCGTCAAGGGCCTGCATATTGACAGGCAAATTCAGCCACGTAAACGGATTCACCGACAACGCCAGCCGATTTGACGCCTCCCAGCAGACTTTTCCGCGTCTTCTGCAGGATGCAGGATATCAGACTGCCATCATAGGCAAATGGCATCTCATTTCACAGCCGCAGGGCTTTGACTTCTGGAGCATACTCACCGGGCAGGAAGAACAGGGAGACTATTACGATCCTGATTTTCTGGAAATGGGAAAGGAAATCACGGAAAGGGGGTATGTAACCGATGTAATCACCTCAAAAACAATCGATTACCTGCAGCGGCGCGACAAGAGCAAGCCATTCTGCCTTATGTGCCTTCATAAAGCTCCGCATCGCAACTGGATGCCTTCTCCGGAGCACCTCGGACAGTTCAACGACACAGTCTTCCCCGAGCCGGAGAATCTTTTTGACGATTACTCCGACCGCTCCCCCGCAGCCGCGCAGCAGGATATGAGCATCGCAAAAACCTTCACCGAGGACTGGGATCTGAAGCTTATGACCCGGGAGGAACTCCTTGCGAATCCCGAGAACCGGCTTTCCAAGGTCTATGGCAGAATGCCTGCTGAAGTCCGGCACAAATGGGACTCCGTTTATGCGAAAAGAATCAGGGAATACAGAAGCGGAGAACTCAAGGGACGTGAACTGGTAAGGTGGAAATATCAGCAGTATATGCGGGATTATCTCGCAACAGTGCTTTCCGTAGATGAAAGCATCGGGAAGATACTGGACTGTCTGGAAAAGAGCGGAGAACTGGACAACACAATAATCGTCTACACCTCCGATCAGGGTTTTTTCCTCGGGGAGCACGGATGGTTCGACAAACGGTTTATGTATGAGGAATGCCAGAGGATGCCGCTGCTGATAAGATGGCCGGAGAAAATCGCCCCTGGAAGCACGTCAGACGCCCTTTGTATGAACATTGACTTCGCCCCCACTTTCCTCGATTGCGCCGGAGCGGAAGTTCCTTCTGACATTCAGGGAGAGTCGCTGATGAGCGTATTCGACAACGGAGGCAAGGCTCCGTCCACCTGGAGAAAGGCCGTGTACTATCATTACTATGAATACCCTGCCGAACATTCCGTAAAACGTCACTACGGCATAAGGACGCAGAACCACAAGCTGATACATTTCTACAACGACATTGACTGCTGGGAACTCTACGACGAGAAACTCGACCCTCACGAAATGAGGAATGTCTATGATGCGCCCGAGTACGCCGCCGTTCGGGACTCTCTTATGGGCATCCTCGCCGAAGTGCAGGAGCAGTACGCAGACACAGACCCCTGCGAAAAGGAGAAAGTGCTTTTCAAGGGTGACAGAAGATATATGAACAGACAACAACACTAAAAGGATAAAGCGATGGACAGACGAAAATTCCTGGAAGTCAGCGGATGGTCTCTCGTGGGACTTGCCGCATCCTCAAGCCTTCTTGACTCCTGCAGCTCGCCGCTTGCGGTGAAGAAGGCCGTTCCCTCCCCCACCGGGCTCAGGCTCTACTGGGGAGACCTCCACAACCACTGCAACATCACATACGGACACGGGGATATGCGGGACGCCTTCGAGGCGGCAACCGAGCAACTGGATTTCGTGAGCGTCACCCCGCACGCTATGTGGCCGGACATCGACCTGCTGGAGAACGACCCGAGGCTGAAATGGGTAATCGGCTACCACACCGACGCCTTCAAGAGGCTCCGCGCGGGAGGATATGACAAATACACCGCAATGACCCGGGAATACAACCGGCCGGGCAAGTTCCTCACCTTCATCGGATATGAGGCCCACAGCCTCATCTACGGAGACCATGTCGCCCTGCACAAGGCTCTTGACGCTCCGCTCGTGGAATGCAGTTCCATTGAGGACTGGAAGACAAAGTTCAGGGGGCAGGATGTGTTCGTGACCCCTCACCATATGGGCTACCAGACCGGCTACAGAGGCTACAACTGGAAATACTTCACCGAAGGCGACCAGACTCCGTTCGTGGAGATGTACTCACGGCACGGACTCGCGGAGGGCGATATGGGCGACTACCCTTACCTCCACGATATGGGGCCGCGGAACTGGGAAGGCTCAATTCTCTACGGGCTGAAACAGGGGCACAAATTCGGCCTCATAGGCTCCACCGACCAGCACTCGGGATATCCGGGCAGCTATGGCGACGGAAGGGTCGGAGTGCTTGCGGAAGAACTCACCCGCGACGCTCTCTGGGAGGCCCTTCGAAGCCGCCGCACCTGCTGCTCGACGGGAGACAAAATCGCAGTTGATTTCAGGGTCAACGACGCCCTGATGGGAGAAGTCACCCGCGGAGAGAAAAGGCGCATATATGTAAACGTTGAAGCTGCAAGCTGCATAGACTATGTGGATGTGATCAAGAACGGACGGCTTATCGCAAGGATGAACGGTCCGCATATCCCCGTATTCGAGAAGGCAGATTCCATCCGCTGCAAGATAAAAATGGAATATGGCTGGAACAGGGAAGAAAAATACATCGGCTGGAAGGGAAACGTCAGCATAGACAAGGGACGCCTCCTCTCCGTGACCCCTTGTTTCAGAGGGGCGGCATTCACCTCGCCGCAGGAAGGGGAAACCGAGTTCCACACGCACGTGAACCGCATCAAGGCGGTAGATGGCAATTCGGCGGAACTGGAGCTCTACACTTCCAAGAACCCCAACACCACCACGCCTTCGACCCAGGCGGTGATTCTCGACGTGGAAATGCCGCTTGACGGTAACATAATCTCAGACTTCAACGGGAAGAGGTTCAGCCACTCCCTCTCGGAGCTTCTCGAAGGCGGAAGGAGCCATTTTATGAGAGGCTGGCTCAGCGAGGCCGTGCTTTTCAACCGGGCTATGCCCCAGTCCTGCTGGAGCGTTGAGGAATACTTTGAAGACCCAGAGGGACAGCAGAGCGACTCTGACTGGTACTATGTAAGGGTACGTCAGAAAGACGGAGGGTGGCTGTGGACATCCCCGATTTGGGTCGAGGCTTAGATTTTAGGATTCAGCCGTCGCAAGCGCGAGGCTTAAACTATAGGATTTATGGACAGACACATTTTGCTTGGTTCGCTGCTCGCGGCCGTTCCCCTCTCGGAAGCGGCGACTGAGGCTGCTCCAAAGGCCCCTAAAGAGGCCGGGAAGCCGAACATCATCCTTATAATGACCGACCAGCAATGGGCCGGAGCGATGAGCTGCGCGGGAAATCCCGACCTCAGCACCCCGAATATGGACCGCCTGGCCCAGAGGGGCGTGCGCTTTGAGAACGCCTACTGCGCGATGCCGCTCAGCGGGCCGTCACGCGCAGCGATGTTCACGGGGTATATGCCTTCGCGCACTGGAATGGACATCAACGAGAAACCGCTCGTGGATTCGCTCCGCCACAACACGCTCGGAAGCCTCGTGGCAGAAAGCGGGTACGACTGCGCCTACGCCGGAAAATGGCACGTGAACACGCTCAGCATCCCCGACGGGGAGTTCGGATTCAGGAACATCAAGGACAACGGCGACCCTGGAGTGGCCGAGGCCTGCATTGAATACCTCCAAGGGAGGGAAAAGTCAAAGCCGTTCTTTCTCGTTGCATCTTTTGTCAATCCGCACAACATCTGCGAGTATGCCAGAGGACAGAAAACGCCGTACGCTCCCACCCCGAAGGCCGCCCCGGAAGACTGTCCGAATCTTCCCGCGAACTTCGAACGAGCCCCTTTCGACGCCAAAGTCCTGCAGTGGGAACAGTCTCTCAATTACTCTCTCTACCCCAGCGTTGACTACTCCCCCGACGACTGGAGGCTCTACCGCAACGCCTACTTCCGCCTTGTGGAAGCCGTGGATGCTGAGATAGGGAAAATCGTTGACGAGATTGACAGGGAAGGGCTGTGGAAGAACACAGTGGTGATTTTCACTTCCGACCACGGAGACGGAGCCGGAGCGCACCGGTGGAACCAGAAGACCGCCCTCTACGAGGAAGTCGCGAACGTTCCCCTTATAGTCTGTCTGCCGGGGACGAAAAACGGAGGAAAGACCACCCAGGCGCTTGTGAACAACGGAATAGACCTGATGCCGACCGTCTGCCGGTTGACCGGGGCACAGCTTCCCGAGGGCCGCAGGGGCGTAAGTTTCGCCGAAGCCTCAGCCCTGAGCTCTGACGGGCCGGAATACATAATCACTGAAACCAACTTCAAGCAGACCGGCGGCACGGCGGGCTGGATGGTCCGCACGGCAAAATACAAATATGTCCTCTACGACAAGGGGCTTTACCGCGAGCAGCTTTTCGATATGGAGAGTGACCGCGGCGAGATGGTAAATCTTGCGGTGGAGAAGTCCTGCGAGCCGATTCTCGAGCAGATGCGGGAGCTTCTCCGCCACTGGATGGAAACCACCCCGGGGCCCGAGCGCAGAAGGCATCTTAAAGCCATCCCAGAATAGGGCCAATCATCAATTATAGAATGAGTTATGATTTCTTTTAGACATTTTCTGGCCTCTTCCGCCCTCCTCCTCCCTCTGCTGATTTCCCCTTTATATGCACAGACCCTCTCCTCCGCTCCCGAGCGTGAGGAAAATGAGGTCGTGTGGACAGACCTTGACGGGACCCGCATACCCCTTCCGCCGAAGGCGCACCCGAGGCTATATCTTCGCAGCTGCGACATTCCTGCGCTGAAGGAAAGAATAAAAAACCCAGAAGGCAAGGCAATCATCTCCAAACTCAAGAAGGCCTCCGTTCCCCGCAGCGCCGAGGAAGAGGCCGCAGTGACCGACCACGGGTTCCGCTACTATGCCCAGATGAGGGGCGTAACATCCCGCTCGCAGCTCGATGCCCTTGAATACCTGACCGAAGGCAACGCCGAGAAGGCCGACAGGGCGATTGCAGCGATGCTTGATACGCTCAAAACCACGAATTTCGGGACAAAGAACGACCTTTCAAGGGCAAGCGGCTCGATGCTTATGACGGGAGCCATCGTCTATGACTGGTGCTACGACAGGATGACCCCTTCTCAGAGAGAGGAATACATCCGGGAATTCATCCGCATAGCGGGCACGATGGAGTGCCATTACCCGCCGAAAAGGAACGAAAGCGTCACCGGGCACGGCTCCGAGTGGATGGTGCTCAGGGACCTTCTCTCCTGCGGAATAGCGATTTACGACGAATACCCGGATATGTACAACTGCGTCGCCGGGATGATTTTCTCTGACTATGTCCCCGTGCGCAACTACATCTACGAGGGGCACAACTATCATCAGGGAACCGGCTATGTAACAGTGCGTTATCTGAACGATCTGAACTCACTGTGGATTTTCGACAGAATGGGCGCCGGAGAGATTTACTCCCCCGAGCAGAGGTTCGTTCTCTACGATTTCATCTACCGCCGC
>CAYNDY010000014.1:13770-19987 GCA_964396105.1 uncultured Muribaculaceae bacterium | reverse complement strand
TCGTTGTAGCAGTGGCGGCACAGAGGCTCGTAGATGTCCTTTTCTCCCAGTTCCACAAGGTTTTCGCTCTTGGAAAGGCGGTGGGAGTGCTGGGCGGGGCTTCCGCATTTTACGCAGATGGCGTGGACTTTCTGCACATCCTCGGCAACCGCCATCAGAGCCGGCATCGGGCCGAAAGGCTTCCCGAGAAAGTCGGTGTCAAGGCCCGCGATGATGACACGGATTCCGCTGTTCGCAAGCGACTGGGCCACATCCACGATGGTCTCGTCGAAGAACTGCGCCTCGTCGATGCCCACGACCTGCACCCCTGCCACCATCGACAGAATTTTCGCCGGTGAGTCAATCGGGAAGGAAGGGATGTGCTTGCTGTCGTGAGAAACCACATCGTCCTCGGAATAACGGACATCTATGCAGGGTTTGAAGATGGCGATTTTCTGGTTGGCGAACTGGGCGCGACGGATTCTTCTGATGAGTTCCTCGGTTTTGCCGGAGAACATAGATCCGCAGATGACCTCGATTGAGCCTGTGGATTTTGAATTTTCGAGAAACATTTCGGTTATAATTTGAGTAATTTGGGTAATTATGCCTAATTTTGCGGCTTGCGAGCGCAAATATAGTTAAATCTCAGTTTATGGAAAACAGCCAAAACAGGTTTTTGAACGAAATTCTGACAAAAATATCCGCCCTCAAGGCCGAGCTCTCCGAACTGGAAAGGCAAGTCGTTGAGTATCAGGCGACGCTTGAGTCGGCAGCAGAGGGGGCGGCTCCGGCAATGCCGACCAGCGGGAGCGTTCAGGTTGCTCCTCTTGACGAGGACCTTCCTGAAGCGGAAGCCATAGCCCCGGTATCAGCCCCGAAAGAGCCAGAGATAGAGGCGCCTATCCGCATTGAAATGGGTCCGGACATCGTCGTGGTTGAGCCTGTCGTTGTGGAGAAAGATGTATTCGGAGGCATCGTCGAGACGGAGGAAAGCGCCTCTGACGATGAAGACCTCCCTGAAGCGGAGGCTCCCGCTGTCTCGACTGAGCCTCAGGCAATCAGCCCCGAAAAAGATGTTGAGCCGTCCACGAGCGGCACCGGGCCGGCTGCCGACTCAGCTCCGGCCCTCAAGGTGGAAATCGACCCGATGGCGGAAATACTGCCGCTGGGAGAGTCAATCGGGAGCCGCAAGAGCGTGGTTATGGACAGAATGGCCTCCCACGAGAGGTGGAGAACCGACATCCCGGGAGCCCCCGTGAGCGACATCCGCAGCGCCATCTCCCTCAACGACCGCATTCTTTTCATCAACACCCTTTTTGGCGAAGATCCGATAGCCTTCAAGGAGACTCTCACCGCTCTGAACGGAGCCGCCTCCTTCGAGGACGGAGTCTCGCTTCTGAAAGAGCGCTATCCTGCCTGGAACACCGATTCCGACACGGTCTACCGCTTTATGATGGCCGTAAGGCGAAAACTGAAGTAGGTATGGCCGGAGTATTATACATAGTTCCGACACCGGTCGGAAATCTCGAAGACATCACCCTTCGCGCCATAAGGGTGCTCAAGGAGGCGGACCTAATCCTCGCCGAAGACACCCGCACCAGCTCGGTGCTTCTAAAGCACTACGACATCCACGGCCGCCTGGAGTCCCACCACAAGTTCAATGAGCACAAAACCGCCTCAATCATAAAGGACAGAATCCTCGCCGGGGCGAATGTCGCCCTCATCAGCGATGCCGGCACTCCTGGCATCTCGGACCCGGGATTTCTCCTCGTGAGGACCTGCGTGGAGGAAGGCATAGAGGTGTTCACACTGCCGGGAGCCACCGCCTTCGTTCCAGCCCTTGTAAGTTCAGGCTTTCCCTGCGACCGTTTCTGCTTCGAAGGCTTCCTTCCTGTCAAGAAAGGCCGTCAGACCAAGCTGAAGGAGCTCGCGGAGGAAACCCACACGATGATTTTCTATGAATCGCCCTATCGCCTGGTGAAAACTCTCGACCAGTTCGCCGAAGTCTTCGGCCCCGAGAGGCGTTGCTCCGTGGCCCGCGAAATCTCCAAAATCCACGAAGAACACCGCCGCGGCACTCTCGCTGAGGTTTCCGCCTGGTACAAGGCCCACGAGCCCAAAGGCGAAATCGTCCTCATCGTTGAAGGCAAAAAGGAGTAGCCTCTGTTTCGCAGTCATTCCCGCTCAACCCAGGCACAAGAGTCCACAATCTCAGCCCGCATCAGTCCTTGATGACGAAGTCGGTGATGTTTTTCAGACCCGTCATTCCGTAGTAGGCGCTCACCACATCGCCGCAGAGGATTACCTGCGCGCCGAGCATTTCGGGGTTGTCAACGAGGTTGAGTTCATCCCGGGCGTCGCCTTCTGAAAGCTGGACCGAGAGGCAGGACTCCCTTGAAGATGAAGAGGACCTCGGGCCCAACAGAATGTTGCTGCGGGCTTTGAAGGGCCCCGTGAACGAGGCGTTCGCACTCGTCAGGTCTCCGCCCACAATGTAGCCGCTCACCCAGACTCCGGTCTCCCCGATGCTGGCTTTTGCCTGCGAAACGGTGAGCGCGTCGGAGTCGGTGCTCCCCTTGCCGCCCGAAGTTCCCGATGAGCCTCCGGAAGAGTCTTCGCCCGAGGAGCTGTCCCCTATCGTGTAACTGTCTCTAATCCAAGTCTTTGTCGTGTCGACTGAAATGGAGATTCCGCCTCCGGAAGTGCTTGACGACGAGCTTCCGGAAGAGGAAGATGCGACCTTCACCGCAAGGCGGAGGACTTCTCCGGAAGAGAGACTTCGGCTCATAAGAGTCTTGGTGGAAGAATTGTCCACGAGAAGGAGGCTGATTTTTCCGGGATTGAAGTAGGCGATCCGCTTTTCCGAGTAGGAATAGAGCAGGCGGCCGTCAGCGGCGGACAGGAAGAGCGTGGACTCAGGATATGTTGTTAAAAAGCCCGAGGCTATGTTCAGGCGCACTCCGCAGTTTTTCATCGTGCAGGAAAGCCTTACGCCTATTTCGCTTCCGGATGGGACTACAACGCACTGCTCGTCGCCGTACTGGGGCGAGGCGAATGCGGGTTTAGATAATTCACAGGAGACGACCTTCACCACATAGCTTCCCGCAGTGAGGGAGAATTTCTCCGGCGAGTCGCCGTACTTTCCGCTGTAAACAGAGGTTCCGTCAGCGGCGGTGACGCTGAGAAGAAAACTGTTGGTGTCCACTTTCTCGCCTGTGGACGCCTTGGTCTCTGAGACGCTTTCATCGTCAAAGCGAAGCGACATAACCCCGAGACCGCTTCCGCCAGTTCCTCCCCCTCCACCGACCTCCCCGGAATCATCGGGCTGGATTGTAAAAAGCGAGCAGGAAAGGAGTAACGGGAAAATTGAGGAAAGTTCCAAAGCCCTATAAAAGACATTTTTATAAGATTTGGTTCTCCGGGGCTTAGGCGGGAGAGAATTGGGGGGCGAGACTTCAAGTCTCAGTTTAGGGGAAATTGCATCCATATCTTTTTCGCATTAGCGCCACGGCGTTGTGGCAGGGGCAAAGATATGGACAGCGGGAGCAGGGAGGCATCAAAAAAAAGAAAAATCTTTCCCGTTGTTTTTTTAATCCGCGTATAAAAAAGATATAAAACAACGCCCCCAGTCTTCCCGGAGGCGTTTTCGGAATTATATCCAAACAATTAAGAAAGACGGAAGATGTTACTCTTCGACCCGCATTTTGGCGTATTTGAGGAGGAGGACTTTTTCGCCGAGAGAGTCGAATTGGACTACGGCTTTCAGGTCCGGGATGCGGCCCTCGAGGGATTTGATGGTGCCTTTGCCGAAGCGGTTGTGCTCCACCCTCTGGCCGGGGCGGAATGCGGACATCGGTGACGGGGTGAAATTCGGGTCGTCCTTCTGAATTGGCGTTGAGTTGTGACGCACCACTGTCGTTCTCTGCGCCGCTCCTGAGGAAGCGGGGCGCGAGGACGGGATTGTCTGCACCGGAGAAGATTTTCCGTATGTATTTAAGTATGAACCTTTTGAGACGCCGTATGAGCCAGAACCAGCGGAAGAGCCATCGCGCCCTGCGCCAAAAGGCTTTTTCGCTCCCCAAGAACCCGCGCTGCCTGAACCGCCTCCCCAGCCGGATTTGCTGCCGGAGCGGAAACCTCCCCAGCCGCCGGAGCGGCCCTCATCCACGGAAGCGGTATCTTCCTCTGGGTCAAGGGGATTCAGGATGTATTCGCGGTCAATCTCGGTGACGAAGCGGCTCGGCGGATTGGACTCGGACTTTCCGTTGCGCATTCTCGTGGAGGCGAAGGAAAGCGAAACTTCCTTCTTCGCACGGGTCATCGCCACATAGAAAAGCCTTCTCTCCTCCTCCAGGTCGTTCTCGGAAGAGCCGAAACCGCAGCTCGGGAACAGATTTTCCTCCATTCCGGAGATGTAAACGTAGGGGAATTCCAGTCCCTTCGAGGTGTGGACCGTCATCAGAGCCACCCTGTTCGCCGCATCCTCATCACTGACGTCGGCGGCGCTGATGAGCGTTATGTTTTCAGTGAAATCGCTCAGCCTCACCAGCGGATAATCCTCAGGAGAAAGGTCGTCCTGCGAGGAAATCTTCTCCTCGGCAATCATATCCTCGGCATACTCTGCGTTTCTCTCCTCGATGAAAAGCTTCACGCCGTTGAGGAGCTCCTCGACATTCGCCGCCCTCGACTGCCCCTCCACAGAAACATCCGACTTGAAAAATGCCCAGAGACCGCTTTCCTTCAGGACCGCATCCACAACCGTGAGGGCATCCTCCTGAGCGGCCCTGACGGCCATTTTCTGAATGAGGTCGCAGAAAGTGCGGAGTTTTCCGATGGCGGCTCCCTTCAGCCCGTAGGTCTCAAGATCGCTTGCATACACGGCTCGGAAAAGGGTCGTCGAGTGGTTGTGGGCCGCTGCGGCGAGGGCTGCTATGGACGTGTCCCCTATTCCGCGGGCAGGCTTGTTCACGATCCTCTTGAAACTCTCGTCATCGTCGATGTTCACGGTGAGTTTGAGGTAGGCCATCGCATCCTTCACCTCGGCCCTCTCATAGAAGGAATTTCCTGAGTATATTTTATAAGGTATGTTTCTGCGCCTGAGGGCCTCCTCCAGGGCACGGGACTGCGCATTGGTCCTGTAAAGGATTGCAAAGTCCTGATACTCCGCGCTTTCGCTACGGATAGTCCCCATAATTGACGAGGCAATCAGCATCGCCTCCTCGGTCTCGGTGTAGGCCTTGATGAGGCGGATTTTCTCCCCCTCGTCCCCCCGCGAGAAGCACTCCTTCGGAATCCTCCGGGAGTTCTTGGCTATCAGAGAGTTGGCTGCGTTCACGATGGTCTGCGTGGAGCGGTAGTTCTGCTCAAGACGGAAAATCTTGCACCCCGGGTAGTCCTTCTGGAAATTCAGGATGTTTTCGACCTTCGCTCCCCTGAAGGCGTAGATGGACTGGGAATCGTCCCCGACCACGCATATATTCCTGTGATTCTGAGATAGTTGCTTAAGAATAAGGTACTGAGCCATATTCGTGTCCTGGTACTCGTCCACAAGGATATATCGGAACATAGCCTCAATCTCTTCGAATGCCTTCGGGAATTTTTTGAGCAATATGTTCATATTCAGAAGCACATCGTCGAAATCCATCACCCCGGAAAGAAGGCATTTCCGGGCATACAGCTCGTAGATGTCGCAGATGCGCGGGGTCTTGCGGCGGCGGTCCTGCTCCAGGGCGTTGGGACTCTGGCGATAAGCCGCAGCAGTCGCGAGATTGTTCTTGGCGTAGGAAATGCGGGACTGGACGTCCTTCGGTTTGTAAACCTTGTCGTCGAGGCCGAGTTCCTTTATGCAGGTCTTCAGAAGGCGGACGCTGTCGTCGGTGTCATAGATGGTGAAATCCGACTTGTAGCCCAGTTCAGAAGCATATTTTCTGAGAATCCGGATGAAGACGGAGTGGAACGTGCCCATATAGAGCCGGCGGGCCTTGCGGGCGCCCACCATATTCGCGATTCTCTCCTTCATCTCCTTCGCGGCCTTGTTGGTGAAAGTGAGCGAAAGGATTTTCTCAGGCTCGCAGCCCTGAGCGAGAATATTCGCAATCCTGCAGGTCAAAACGCGGGTCTTTCCGCTGCCTGCTCCGGCCACAATCAGCACCGGGCCTTCCACCGTCTCAACTGCCTGTCTCTGAACGGGATTGAGTCCCGCCAATATTTTCTCGACTTCGTTTTCCATAAAGATTTT
>CAYNDY010000014.1:0-13670 GCA_964396105.1 uncultured Muribaculaceae bacterium | reverse complement strand
CGTCAAAAAATTAACTGAGAAAATTTTACTCAAAAACGTTTTTATAATGTCAAACAACATCTATTTGAAAAAGGGCCTGAACATTCCTCTCGAGGGAACTGCAGAGCTCAACACCAGAAAGGTGATTGCACCGGACATTATCGCCCTCAAGCCCACTGATTTCAGGGGACTTACTCCGAAACTTCTCGTCAAGGAAGGCGACCGTGTCAAGGCAGGATCACCGGTAATGGCAAACAAGATGGCCCAGAACATTCTTTTCACCTCTCCGGTCAGCGGCGAGGTCGTCGAGATTGTTAGGGGCGAGAAGAGAAAGTTGCTTGAGGTCCGCATCAAAGCGGATCAGACGCAGGAGTATGTTGATTTCGGCGCGAAGAAAGTCGGCGAGATGGACGCTGAGGCCATCAAGGCTGCGCTTTTGGAGAGCGGTCTTTGGCCGTCCCTCATTCAGAGGCCGTACGGAATCATCGCCAATCCTGACGTGAAGCCTAAAGCCATCTTTGTTTCAGCTTTCAACACGGCTCCGCTCGCAGCGGATATGGAGTACGCCCTCAGGGACGATTTCGCCGACATTCAGACGGCAATCAACGCCCTCGGACGCCTCACCGACGGAGGAGTGCACGTTTCGTTCAACAGCGAGAACTATTCCGGCACCCCGTTCCACAAGCTGGACAACATCATTCCCCACACCTTCACGGGCAAGCACCCTGCAGGAAACGTGGGCGTGCAGATTCACCACATCAGCCCGATCCGCAAGGGTGAAACTGTCTGGACAGTCTCAATGGTAATGCTCGCCGCAATCGGAAAACTCTTCCGCACCGGCAAGTACGACGTCAGGCGCAAAATCGCCGTCACCGGCCCGCGTGCAGTCAACCCTGCATACGTAAGCTGCGTTCCTGGAATGTCCATGAAGGAAATCGCGTGGTTCTACCCTGAGCCTGAGAACCTCCGTTTCATCAGCGGAGACGCCCTCAGCGGCACTTCAGTGGGTCTGGACGGATTCCTCGGATTCTACGACAACCAGGTAACCATCCTCAAGGAAGGCAACGACTACGAGATGTTCGGATGGGCTAAACCGTTCAGGACCAGCAAGTTCAGTTCTTCCCACACCTATTTCTCCTGGCTCACCCCTAAGAAGAAATATGATATGGACACCAACCTCCACGGCGGCCCTCGTGCCTTCGTCGTTTCAGATGTCTATGGAAAAGTGCTTCCTATGCACCTCTTCCCTGTCTATCTCGTGAAAGCCTGCCTTGCAGGGGACATCGAGAAGATGGAAAAATTCGGCATCTACGAGGTTCTTCCGGAAGACTTCGCGCTTTGCGAGTATGTCTGCCCGTCCAAAATCAATATCCAGTCTATCATCGAAGACGGTATCAACCTGATGCTCAAGGAAATGGCTTAAATGTGAAAGATTATGAACGGATTAAGAAAATATGTGGACAAAATCAAGCCTACCTTTGAGAAAGGTGGAAAGCTTGGATTCCTTCACTCTACATTCGACGCATTCGAGACATTCCTTTTCGTCCCGAACACTGTGACCCGCAAGGGTGCGCACATCAGGGACTGCGTTGATTTGAAGAGAGTTATGATTATTGCAGTGCTCGCGCTCGTTCCTGCCCTCCTCTTCGGAATCTGGAACACCGGCTACCAGCACTCCATCGCATACGGACTCGACTGGGGCTTCTGGCCAATCGTGGGCTACGGTATCGTGAAGATTCTTCCTCTGTACCTCGTTTCCTACATCGTCGGCCTCGCAATCGAGTTCACCTCCGCCCAGCTTCGCGGACATGAAGTCAATGAGGGTTACCTCGTTACGGGTATGATCATTCCGCTTATCGTCCCTATCGACGTTCCGCTCTGGATGCTCGCGCTTGCAGTCGCATTCGCAGTAATCTTCGGCAAGGAAGTCTTCGGAGGCACAGGAATGAACATCTGGAACCCTGCACTTCTCGCACGTGCGTTCCTGTTCTTCTCCTACCCGAGCAAGATGTCAGGCGACACCGTCTGGGTCGGCGGACTCGGAGCTGGCAACAACGCCTGGTGCGCAGGCAACGGTCTTGTTGACGGATTTTCCGGCGCAACCCCTCTTGCAAACGCATCCGTCGACGGCCTCGCTCAGCACGGCTACACATTCCTCAATATGTTCCTCGGAACAATCCCGGGATCTGTAGGTGAGACTTCAGCTGTGGCAATCCTTCTGGGCGCCCTGCTCCTCATCTTCACCGGAGTCGCATCCTGGAAAGTTATGCTTTCCTCAATCGCCGGCGGCCTTGCAATCGGATACATCGGCTATGCCTGCGGCGCAACCGACCTTCCCGGCTACTACCAGCTGGTTATGGGCGGATTCCTCTTCGGCTCAGTCTTTATGGCAACCGACCCCGTCACTTCGGCTCAGACCGAGTGCGGCAAATGGATCTACGGATTCCTCGTCGGCGCGCTTGCAGTGACCGTGAGAATCTGGAACCCGGGCTATGCGGAGGGAATGATGCTCGCCATCCTTCTTATGAACACCTTTGCACCGCTTATTGACCACTGCGTCATCGAGTGCTCCATCAAAAGGAGAAACAAAAAAGTCAAAATCGCTTAATACCTTATTATATGAATACTAATAGCAACATATATACTGTTATATATTCGGCTGTTCTTGTCATTGTGGTCGCAGCGATCCTGGCTTTCGCTTCAGAAGCGCTGAAAGGCAAACAGAACGAGAACATCAAGCTCGAAACCATCACCAAAGTGCTCACCGCAGCCGCTCAGGCAGATGAGAACTTCACAATCACCGAGGATACCCCCATTCTTGCCACCTACCGCGACAAGGTCACCGACGCCTACTACATCGACTATAAAGGTCAGAAAATCGGCGAAAGTATGAACCTCGGCAAAGAGAACCTCAACGACATTCAGGTTGCGTCAACTGCGGATCTGAAGAAGCAGAACGACATCATCAAGAAGATCGAAGCCGGAGACAAAGAGGCTGAGAAAGACCTCAAGCTTCCTGTCTATGAGTTCGACATCAACGGCGAATTTGTCACCGTCATCCCTTGCTACGGCGCGGGACTCTGGGGCCCGGTTTGGGGCTACCTCGCCTTCGCATCCGACGGAAGGACATTCGAGGGTGCAATCTTCGACCACAAGAGCGAGACTCCTGGTCTGGGTGCGAAAATCGCCGAGGAGCCTTTCTACAGCCAGTTCAAAGGCCACTCACTCACAGAAGACGGTGCATTCGCAGTCGTTAAGGGCGGAGCGCACGGCGACCCTCACGGGGTTGACGCAATCTCCGGAGCATCAATCACTTCGCAGGCTGTGGGCAAGACCATCAACACCTGGGTGAAGTACTACCTTCCATACCTTGACAACAGGACATCCGGCACAGAGGCTCCAAAGGCAGAGACCGAGTGCACTCCCGCTGCCGATTCAACGGCAGTGAATTGCCCGTCTCAGGTTGATTCTGTAAGCGTTAAATAAAGTGGAGGATCAGCATTATGAAAGATTTTAATTTGAAAGAAACATTGCTCAACCCTATTTTCAAGGGTAATCCTGTCACTGTCCTCGTCCTGGGTATCTGCTCTTCACTCGCTGTAACCGTACAGCTCAAGGGCGCGCTCGTGATGGCTCTCTCAGTGACCATCGTCACGGGACTCTCAAGCTTCGTGGTGTCAATGATGCGTAAGTCCATTCCTAACCGAATCAGGATCATCGTTCAGCTCGTGGTCGTTTCCCTTATGGTAATCCTGGTTGACCAGGTCCTCAAGGCATACGCCTACAGCATCAGCAAGACCCTTTCGGTCTATGTCGGACTTATCATCACCAACTGTATCGTGATGGGCCGCATCGAGGCGTTCGCCCTCGGCAACAAGCCGGTCCCATCCCTTCTTGACGGACTTGCAAACGGCGCAGGCTACGGAATGATTCTCATCATCGTCGCCTTCATCCGCGAGCTTCTCGGAAGCGGCACACTGTTCGGTTTCAGGATCATCCCTGAGGCATTCTACACTGCCGGATATATGAACAACGGTCTTATAATCCTGCCGCCTATGGCCCTCATCATCCTCGGATGCATCGTTTGGGTACAGAGGTCAATCCAGAAGGATCTTCAGGAAAAATAACAACTAACCCCGGTATTTAATATGGAATATATAAGCTTATTCGTAAAGTCAGTCTTCGTTGACAATATGATTTTTGCATACTTCCTCGGTATGTGCTCATACCTGGCAGTATCAAAGAATGTGAAGACAGCTTGTGGACTGGGTGCGGCTGTTATCTTTGTGCAGCTTATCACGTTGCCTATCAACTATCTTCTGAACAAATATGTGCTCGCTCCGGATGCTATCATCCCGGGCGTTGACCTGAGTTTCCTCAGCTTCATCGTCTTCATCGCGGTCATCGCGGCAATCACACAGATTGTGGAGATGGTGGTGGAGAAATTCGCTCCGGCGCTCTACTCCCAGCTGGGTATCTTCCTTCCTCTTATCGCAGTGAACTGCGCCATCCTCGGAGGTTCGCTCTTTATGCAGGAGAAGGATTTCGCAAACCTTGGTGAGGCAGCGACTTACGCCCTCGGAAGCGGCTTCGGCTGGTTCCTCGCAATCGTAACCCTCGCCGCAATCAGGGAGAAAATGGCATACTCAAATGTCCCTGCTCCTCTCAAGGGCCTGGGAATCACCTTCATCACCGTCGGTATGATGGGTATGGCATTTATGACATTTATGGGAATTCAACTTTAATCGGAGGAAAGTACAATGAATGAAATGACACTTACAATCCTCGGAGCTATGGCGGTGTTCACCGTCGTGACTCTCATTCTGGTGGCTCTCCTCCTGTTCATCAAGACCAGGCTTACCCCGAAGGGCACCGTCAAGATTGACATCAACGGCGGAAAGAAAGAGGTCAACGTCACCCCTGGCAGCGACCTTCTCCACACCCTTGCAGGAGAGCAGATCTTCCTCCCTTCAGCCTGCGGCGGAAAGGGAAACTGCGGCCAGTGCAAATGCCGTGTGCTTGAAGGCGGCGGAACCATCCTCCCTACCGAGGTGGGCTTTTTCAACCGCAAGCAGATCAACGACCACTGGAGACTCGGCTGCCAGGTGAAGATCAAGGAAGATATGAAAATCGTCATCCCTGACTCAGCGCTTTCAGTGAAGAAACTTGAGTGCGAGGTCATCAGCAACGAGAACGTTGCGACCTTCATCAAGGAATTCACCGTCAAACTCCCTGAGGGAGAGCATCTTGAGTTCAAGAGCGGCGAGTACATCCAGATTGACATCCCTGCATACGAGCTCGACTTCAAAGACATCAGCGTCAGCGACGAGTACAAGGCAGACTGGGAGAAATACGGGTTCTTCGGCCTTCACGCTTCAAACCCTACGGCAACCGTCCGCGCCTACTCAATGGCCTCTTACCCAGGTGAGAAGGGCATCATAAAGCTCAACGTCCGCATCGCGACACCTCCGTTCGACAGGAGCGTTCCACGCGAACTTGGCCCTAAGCTTCTGCCTGTAAACCCTGGTATCGGTTCATCATACGTGTTCACACGCAAGCCTGGCGACAAGGTCACAATCAGCGGCCCTTACGGAGAGTTCCTTCTTCCGGAGAACGACCCTGATTCACAGGAGTACATCTTTGTGGGCGGCGGCGCCGGTATGGCACCACTGCGCAGCCACATTATGCAGCTTTTCAAGACTCTCAAGACCAAGAAGGAAGTTCACTACTTCTACGGCGCAAGGGCCCTCGTCGAGGCATTCTACCTCGAGGACTTCGCCCAGATCGAGAAGGAGTTCCCTAACTTCCACTTCCACCTCGCCCTCGACCGTCCGGATCCTAAGGCAGATGAGCTTGGAGTTGCCTACACGCCTGGCTTCGTGCACAATGTGATGTGGGAGACATATCTTAAGAATCACGAGGCTCCTGAGGACATCAAGTACTTTATGTGCGGACCGCCTATGATGGTCGCTTCCGTGAACAAGTTGCTTGACTCACTCGGAGTAGCTCCGGAAAGTATTCTTTACGACAACTTCGGCGCATAGGTAAAAGCCGCCTAAGCGGCACGCTTGCTTTGTTGCACTCAGAATTTCAGTCCTCACAACCCTCAGGTTGCACCGGGTGAAATTCTTCCTGCGCCTCGCAATCGCACCACTTATGCGACTTTTACTCCTAGACATACATTTAAAAAACTCTCTCAGAATTTCTGGGAGAGTTTTTTTTATAATGTAGATTTGAAGCGTTCAGGGATGGCGACTACGATTTTCGCGTTGAACATCGCGGGCTTGTTCCAGGCGTAGGGCGGACGGACGAGAGTCTGGATGCGGCGTGCTCTGCGGGTCCACTTGTCAAAATCCTTCGGGGAGCGGCAGGAGGTCGTCGTTCGGATGGTGCGGGAACGCTTTTCCAGATGCTTCTGCCAGCCGTCGGCCCGGCGGTCAGGGTCAGCGAAACGCTCCCTCAGGCGCGAGAGGTCGAAATAGCCGCAGTGGAAAAGATACAGGTCGGGGGCTATGTGGAAGTTATGTCCCTTGACGCGGTGGAATCCCCTTCCCCAGCGAAGCGGACGCGAAATGATGGCGGCCTTGGTGTAGCGGGTGCTGAGAACTCCCCGGCTCCGCTGCTGAAGGAACGGACGCTCAAGGGAGATGTCCCCTTCCACCCCCTCAACCTGCCCGAGGTCAATCCCGAGAGGAGAGAGGCACGGGGATATTTTCGCCTGGGAGAGATACTCCCTTAAGGATTTTCCCGTCCTGGGGTCTACCGCTATATATTCATCGGCATCGGTGCCGATTACAATTTCATAACCTTTTGAAAAAAGCTCCGCCGCCTTAGCGGACAGAATGTCTATACGGCGCTTGTCCCCTTCGACAACGCTTCCTGCCTTCCGCTCATAGAGGAAAGTGTTCGTGCCTTCGCAAAAAGTGGGTACGCTCTGGTCGGTTCCGTCAAAAAGGATGTAGAGATTTTCCCGTCCTAGCGCACGGCCGTAGTACTCCACCCACTTCCGGAGGTAGAAGTCGTCGCCCCGGACCATCGTCAGGGCCGCTATGCGTTTGAGGGAAGTCATTATGATACGTGCGGTGGGGCAAAGCGGCAATGCGCCGTTTAGGACAATTTTGCTAATTCTTATCAATATACTTTAGGAGTATCATCCTCACATTGTCGGAGATCCTCTTCGCCGTGTCGGAAGTCTCCTCCAGCACCTCGGCGATGTTCTTGTACTTCATCAGCTCAATCGGGTCGGTCTCGTTCTGGAAGATGTAGCCCACATATTCCTCGTAGGTTTCGTCGGCCGCGTGCTCAAGCTCGGTGATGCGGTCGCACTGGGTGATTATCTGACGGAAATTCGCCTTGAAGTTGCTCAGATACTGAATCATATCCCCGAGAGCGTCGGCGCTGGACATAATGTAGGTCGCCATATCCTCAAGCTGGGAGTCAATCCTTTTCGGGAAATAAAGAAGGACGGACTTTGCGGCCGCGTTGATCTTGTCTATGAAGTCGTCGACCGACATAGCTATGGTCTGCATATCGGTTCTGCTCACCGGCACTAGGATGCTTCCGTACAGGTCCTCGTAGATTTCAGTAAGCAGGTCGTCCGCCTGCACCTCGTATGACTTGATTTTGTTCTCGCAAGCGAACCATTCGTCCTTGTCGGTGGTCTGCATCATCCTCACCAGAATGGAGGATGCCGCCTTGATGTACTCAGCCTGCTTCATAAAAAGAGGCAGGTATTTTCTTCTTTTTGCAAAAATTCTGCTGATAAGTGACATATTTTTTTCGATCAGAAAGTTCAAAGGTACACTTATTTATCAATTTTCGCAAATATCCCGGAGGGCGTTTCCGGTTAAAAACGGGATCGAGGGGAATCGCCGCAGCTCAAAAAGATACCGGGCGGCAGACTTTCCCCCCTCCGAAATGGATTAAAAAAAAACAAAAAACGTTAATAAATTTTTAATGAGTTAAAAAAAAACAAAAAAATGATGTATTTTTTTTTAATCCTTGCAATCGAATGAAATAACCGCCATAGATTTGCCGCTGTCAAAAAGTCGGAAGGTTTCCGGCGATGACGCAATTTTTCAATAACATTTGGCGGATTCTATGGGAATTTTCAGCACACACATACACATTTTTTTCTCAACGGGCCGGCGTCTGCGTCAGATGCTTCGGGTTTTCTGCCCATTTCTGACTTTTCTTTCAGTTGCTTGCTTGCCGGCCCTTCTTTTTTCCTCCTGCGGGAAGACGGACGGACTCCCGGAAGAAAGGGAAGAAATCGCCTGCAACAGAGAAAAAGGCAACTGTGTGGCTGAAAGCAAACTGATGATAACTCAGAGCGCCGAGAGTTTTCGCGCGGAGAAATACGATGTTTTCATCTATGAGGACGATGCCTACGCCCGTCTGGACTCCCACCAGAGTTTCACCTCGGGGGCGGGGGCTCTTAAAGTTTCATCCGGAAGCGGGAAAAAGGTGGCTGTGGTGCTCGGGAACATTGGAGACGGGCTCCCCCAGTGGGAAAAAGTGCTCTCGCTGAAGGCCCTTTCTGCCCAGTGCAGCAGCCTTGAAAACGAGGGGGAAGACTCCCCCGTTCTTCGCGGGATGGCGCATTTTGTCGCAGGAGAAAACCTCAGCATTACTCTGCGGCCGCTTCTTTCCAGAGTGCGGCTCCTAAGCCTCTGCTGCGACTTCCGAGGGACGGCCTACGCCTTCGAGAGCCTTGAAAATGTGAAGGTTTACCTTACGAATGTGAATGCCGAGTGCCCTCTGGTGGAGGGGACTGAGGGCGGAGTGAGGATAGTGAACGGAGGAGCGCTCAACCGGAGTGACCTGCTGCGGTTCAGGAGCCCGGAAATAGTTTACCGGGAACTCACGGAAAGCATCGGGATGGACCCGGTGGAAACCGGAGTGAGCCTATACTGCTACCCAAATCCCGCAACCGAGGAGGGATTCGGAAGCCCCTTTACGCGCCTTGTAATCGAGGGGACCATACAGGGGAAAACATGGTACTGGCCCATTAACATCAACACCATAGGCGAGGGGGGTGGCATCCGGGCGGGAGAGAGCTATGACCTTAGCGTTATGCTTCGCCGAAGCGGCACCTCTGACCCCGACACTCCCATCGGACTTAGCGAGGCGGAATTAAAGACGGAGATTGTGCAATGGAACGAGAAAGAAAATTACAGGATTATTTATTGACGATTTTTGCTACCATTTTGTGTTTATTGGGAGTCAGTGGCTGTTCGGAGGAATATCCGGAGGGACAGCTCCGCGTGGCCACTGACATTTTTTTCTCGGCGGGAACGCCCCTTTCCAGGGCAGCCGACCCCGATGAGGACAAGGTGAGCGACATAAATGTGTTCGTGTTCAGTCCGGACGGATTTCTTGAGAAGTCGGAATATCTCAGCGGAGAGACCCGCTGCTCCCTCTCTCTTGTTGAAGGCCGGGAGTACGACATCTATGCCTGCGCAAATTTCGGTTACAAATTGAAAATCAGTTCTTTGGAGGAGCTTCTTGCGGCGGAGTTCTACCTTGTCTATCCCGACGACTACTCTCTCGGAGTGCCGATGTGCGCGGTCAAAAAGGGGGTGAAGGCGGGGAAAAGCGTAAAAGTGGAGCTTGAGCGCCTGATGGCGAAAGTCAGCGTCAGCATAGACCGCAACCGTCTTGGGGAGGAAGTTACGATGAACATCGTCGGGATGAGGGTTGACAACTGCCCGAAAAAGGCGAAGGTCTTCTCACCTTCCGCGGTGGAAAGTTCGCGGGACTGCTTTTCAAAGGGCTTTGAGCGGGGAAGGGACGAATGTGAGGTGCTGAACCGCTCGCTAAGCGGCGGAGTGAGCCAGGAAGTGAACCTCTATGTGCTTGAAAACCTGCAGGGAGACTTCCCGGGGGAAATCACTTCGGACGCGCAGAAGACTCTGGACAGCCTTGAGGCGGCCGCGGAAAGGTGCACCTTTGTCGAGATGGACCTCGAGTACAGTTCGCCCTATTTCTACACTTCGGAGGGCTACCTCAAATACAGGTTTTACCTCGGAGAGTCGCGCTCGGACCTTAATGTGGAGCGCAACTGCCACTACCACATTACGGTGACCCCGGAAAACGACGGGCTTTCGGACGACGGGTGGAGAGTGAGCAAGGAGGCACTCCGCTCCGAGGTCAGTTTCTCTATGACGCCGAGCGGCTACCTGGAGGCCCGGGTGGGCGAAACGGTTCACGTGCGCTGCTCGTTCACGCCGCCGGGAGCGCCGTTCGACATCGGGCTGGAGGAACTGGAAGAGGACTGGAAGACGGGGATCTACGACTACCTCATCGACTCAGATGGACTTGGAGTCACGCTCACACTGAAAAATCCGGGGGCGGGAATGCTCTATATGGAGGCCGGCGACCCTGTGAACCAGGCCGGGATTCTCTACCTGCAGGTCAAGGAATGACCTCGGCGGGAAGGCCCCTCCCCAAGCAGTCAAACGCCCGCACAAAACACTATTACTCAATAACTTGCAAAAACAACTTAATATGAAAAGCAGGAACATACTGAAAGGTTTGGCGGCAGCGGCCACATTGGCGGCGGCAGTGGGGCTGCTTTGCGGCTGCGAAGGCGAGGTGCTGCTGAAATTCGGCAGCATCAGAAGCGCCAACGAGAGAGTCAAACTCAGCCTCTGCTGCGATTCCCCCGAGGGAGGCGCACGGGTGAAATCGGCCCTCTTTCGCGACGAGCAGATTGAGGACGTTAACCTCTATGTCTGGAGCGGCGGGAAGTGCATCTCTCAGCAATATTTTCCTCTTCTCGAGGGAGGCACCATCAGCCTCGACCTTGCAAGACGCAAGAGCTACTCCTTCTATGTCCTTGCAAACTGCGGAAAAGAGATTACGCCTTCCGAGAGCGGCTGGGAGAGCGACGAGCAGAGTATGGAACGGCTCAGCATAGGGCTCCCGGAAAGCGGGGGCTCGGGCGGGGCTTCAGTTGACGGAGCAGAGAGTGCGTCGGGAGGGGCTTCAGGGGATGAGGCAGAGAGTGCTTCGGTCGGAGAGACAGAGGGTGACGCCTCCGCTGCCACCACGCGGATTCCCCTTTCCGGGGCGCTCAGGGACTATTCCCTACCTGAAATCGGCACCCAGATCACCATCCGTCTCCAGAGGCTGTTCTGCCGGATTGTTCTCAGGTTTTCCTCCGATGTGGCTCTGAGCGGCTCGGGGCTGAAAGTTACAGGTGTACGGCTCTGCGATGCTCCGCTTGAAGTCAGCCCCTTTGCGGAAAAGTCCCGCGCCGAAGGAGAGGAGCAGGTCTCGGAGGGAGACTACAGCAGCGCGGAAGACCTTGCGCGTCTTAACAGCGGACAGGAGGTGGAGTTCTATGCCTTCGAGAACTGCTGGGGAGATCTGCTTCCCTCCAACACGGACCCCAAACAGAAAGTGCCTGACAATCTGGAGATTGACCGGGGGCCCACCTATCTTGAGGTTAGCTGTTCGTTTGACGAGGGGAAACTTCTCGAGGGGGGACTCACCTACAGAATCTATCTCGGAGCGGACATAACCTCCAATTTCGATCTTGAGCGCAACTCTTCCTACTCCATCTCGCTTTCCGGTTCACGGAACGGACTGGACGAACTGAGCTGGAGGATAGACAGGAACGTCTCCTACAACGATGACCTCGCCTCCTTCGGGATAACTGCGGGAATACACAGCGAGGACGACCTCTACATCGGTGAAATCTTCGGAGCTGAAATCTCCGACATAGACCCCTCCGTCACGGCTTTTTTCGGCGGCAGCATTGAGGATATGGCCGAAAACTGCACTCTGCGCTGCATCGACCCCGACGAAAGCGACTCAGTCTACGACCCGCTGCTTTTCAGCATTGACGGAGTAAACGGCAACGGGGGTCTCAGCGTCACGGGATCGTGCCTCAGCGAATTTTCGGGAGCGCAGATATGGATTTGCGACAGCGCAGGAAAGCCCGTCACGAGGATCGGACCGGATGTGTGCATCTATCCGCCTTCCGTCGTGCTTTCGGAGGAGGCACAGAGCGATGAGCCTTCAGGGGTGCAGGACAGTCCGACTGCGATACTCAACGGGGAGGAGGCGGTCCTTTATGCCTACCTTTGCGACGGAGACGGGCGCAACCTTCTCTGCGACAACGGATTCGACCTCACATTTTACTCTGAGGCCTACCGCCTTGGGTCGGTCCTCAGCTACAACAGCGTTTCCGCCTCAAGGAACTGCTTCAGGGCCCGCCTTGAGGATGTCTATGACGAAGGAGACCCGCTGGAAGGACAGCCCTATTGCACCGTGATTCT
Source organism: uncultured Muribaculaceae bacterium (assembly GCA_964396105.1). Classification (GTDB taxonomy): domain Bacteria; phylum Bacteroidota; class Bacteroidia; order Bacteroidales; family UBA932; genus Cryptobacteroides. The sequence continues at coordinate 1,404 of CAYNDY010000014.1, read as the reverse complement.
GGGGGCCACAAACGACGGGGATTCCTACGCGGTGAACACCGAACTCTGGAGCGTTGTCGAGGCCTCCGCGCCGCTTTCGCTCGGGATAAGGGACGAAGTGAACGCCGTCAGCGGGAAAACTCCGGTTCGCATCGGCTACACTCCCCTTTCGGTCTGTCTTTACGACTCGGAATTCGGAGGCAGTTCCCTTGTGAGCGAATACGGATTTTCCGCCACCGAAGAGAAAATGTTTCTTATGGTGGAGAACCCTTCACGGATGTCGTTCCGCTTCCGCTATGCGGCAATAACCCAAAGGGGCGAAGCCACCCCGTCAATCAGCACCGCGACCGTGCAGGACGGGACCTCGATTTGCTTCTACAACTGTCCGTCCTCCCTCACTCTCCCCTCGGCCCTGCATCTTCACTATGCCGAAGCCTTTGTGAAATCTTCCTCGGAGAACGAGACCCTTTCCTGCAAGGTGACCCGGTGCAGCGACTCCCTTACGAGAATCGGGTGGAAATGGAACTTCGGGAACCTTATAAAGGCGGTGCAGACCGCTGAGGGGCGGCTCTGTTACAACCGGTACGGCTACTACGACTCTTCACTCACCTCCAACGTCAGCCGCGGATTCAGAACCAGCGGAGGCATCTGTGCGATGAGCGACCTTGCGAGCGGAGCGGACAAGAGCCTCAGCTATTCTTTCAGCGAAGAACTTGAAGACGGTTCCGCCGCCAGCGACTATGCCTACTCGTATGATTACTCGCCGCTCAAAGTGGGATTTCTCAGCGCCGGAAGCCTCAGGGGCGGCACAATGACAAGCGCTTCCCCCTTCAGCGCCTATCCCGACGTCACCCCATACAAACTTGCCAAAGTAATAAACAACCGCCGGAGCGTCACGCTCGCGATGGACAATTCCACCTCGACGAATCCCTATTTCACGCTGAAAACCGACGGGACCTTCTCCTCGGTCCGCGCCCAGGGGGCCCTCACCTGCACGGGAGCCTGCAACACCTACGCGAACGGCACCAAGCGCGACCCTGTCTATTACAGTTTCACGAAAACGGCGAGCGCCTCAACGGTATATCTCCAGAATTTCAGCGCAGGGGTCGCGAAAAGTTTCACGGGAAGCAGCATCTACTCGCTTTTCACTTCGGTTTACAACACCACCTACACCGACTCGCACAACTGGTACGGGGATTCGAACAACTGGCAGCACCACTCGCACCCGGTAAAGCTCACCCTCGACGCCACTTTCACCGAATACGGCACGGCCCGCTACCTCTACGATTTTGCCGCCTACACCCCGGTGAGTCTGAGCTACGACAACAGCGGCTATGTCTCCGAAGACTCCCCGCCATACACGGTAGTAACCGCCGTAGACTGGAAAACCCTACACAGCAAATTCACCCACAAAATGATTTTATT
>CAYNDY010000013.1:13603-20091 GCA_964396105.1 uncultured Muribaculaceae bacterium | reverse complement strand
CTACGCGTTGCTTTTTTCTATGAGCTCAAGAAGGCGGTCAACGGCTTCGGCCTCGCTGACGTGTTTGAGGACGGGGGTCTTGCCCTTGTAGATGCTGACCTTGCCGTTACCCTCGCCCACATAGCCCCAGTCGGCATCCGCCATCTCTCCCGGACCGTTCACAATGCAGCCCATCACAGCTATCACCATTCCCTGGAGATGCGCAGTGCGCGCCTTCACCTTCTCGAACGCCTCCTGAAGATTGTACATAGTGCGTCCGCAGCCGGGGCACGCGATGTATTCCGGACGGTAAAACCTGCGGCGTGCCGCCTGCATCACTTCATCCACAAGATACTCAGAGAACTCCGGGGAAATCTCAACTGTTTCGCCCTCTTCGTTGCAATAGGTTCCTCGGAGCGATACGCTGTCGAAAACTCCGTCGAGAAGCTTCGGCCCGAAATCGCAGGCGAAGTCAAAAATGAGCCTCTCGCGAGAGGGAGCGGCATATTCGGCCGCAGCCTTGCGCCCTCCGTCCTCAAGAGTGAGATGAATCATCGAAGAGTGGAGGGAGTGACCGTAGCGGTCTGAAAGATACTGCGCCGGGGCAAGCTCGTTAACAGGCGGCTCCGTAAGCGAAACCCTAACCGTGTCGCCTATGCCCTTGCTCAGCACAGAGGCAATCCCCACGAGCGACTTGATTCTTCCTCCGTCTCCGTTCCCGGCCTCGGTCACGCCCACGTGAAGAGGGTAGTGCATCCCCTCGCGGGCCATATCTTCGGCCAAAAGCCTGTACGCCTCCGACATAACAAGTGTGTTACTTGCCTTGAGACTCACCACCACACGGTCAAAATCGTTCTCGCGGCACATCCTGAGCCACTCCAGAGCCGCCTCCTTCATCGCAAAGGCGGTGTTGCCGTACAAAGAGGTTATCCTCTCGCCCAGAGAGCCGTGATTTATGCCGATTCGGATGGCAGTGCCGTTCTCCTTGCAGACCTGAACAAGGCGGGCGAACTGCTCGCAGGCCTTGGCGTGGTCGCGGTGGAAATTGCCGGGGTTAATCCTCACCTTTTCAACCTTCGAGGCAACAGCGATTGCTATTTCGGAATTGAAATGCACATCCGCAACAATCGGAGCTGTGATGCCCTCCGAGCGAAGGCGGCGGCGGATTTCGGCGATGCACTCCACTTGGTCAAGAGAGGGGACCGTGAGACGGATCATCTGCGCCCCGGCCTCTGCAAGTTCGCGGCACTGCTTCACTGACGCTTCGACGTCTGAAGTGTGCGTATTGCACATAGTCTGCACTACTATCGGATTTCCGCCCCCGATGAGAATGTCGCCGACGCGAACGGCGGCGCTTGTATATGTCTGATTTTCCATAATTATCTTAATATCAAAGGATTACAAAAAGATGGCGTCAGCCCCGGGCAGCGCTACTGCGCAGCGTTCTGCACTTCAACGCCGCTGCCACCGACACTGACCGAGCCCCCGTTCACATAGTCCCGGGCCTCCCTGCGGAGCTGCGCCTTGGTCTTTCCGATTCGCTTGCCCAGCTGGAAATGTAGCCCCACAGACATAATCACATTCTGCTGGTAGGAATAGCGGTAGTAGTAGGTGCTGTTGTAGTCGGCCGAGAAAAGACTCGCAAAAGAGTGCTTGTACATAGCCTGAATGTGGATTTCCACCGGGTCGAACACAAAGGCGAAACCCACTCCGCCCTTCACTCCGTAGTCGAACCGCTTCTCAAAGGAGGTGAACTTGTCCGTGTATTCCTCGTTAAGGGAGTCGTAAGTCGGACTCAGATTCACGTAGGTGAGAGCCTCCTCAGAGTCAATTTCAGGCTTGGAACGGTGGATGGACAGACGGTAACCCACATAAAGTCCGGCGTTCAGGAAAATCTTCATCTTCCAGAAATCCGCGTGGCAGTGCGCCAGGACCGGCATCTCCACCACGTCCATCACCGCCTTCTGCGCCCCGAGGAAAACCGGCACGGTGTTCTTTTTCGAGTCATAGCGGAACTTGTAGCCCTCCTGGGTGTAGAAAAGTCCCACCTGAATGCCGAAATAAGGCATATACCCGAACATTTTCCCGTATTTGGTGAAGGTGACTCCTATGTTGTAGGGCATGAAAATCATATCCTCCTTGGCCATCTCCGGCGTGAGGTAGGTCCTCGAAAGACCCACTCCGTACTGGATGCCGATCATACTGTAGTCGTTGATTACCTTCTTTTTCTTGAGGTCGTAGCTGTCGATGACTTCGTTCGAGAGCGAATCCACGCTGAATGAGGAACTGAGGAGCGAATCCACGTCCACCCCTCCGACCTTATTCTGCGCCCCGAGACCAAAAGAAAGAGAGAGAAGCCCAAGAGCCAATATATATCTGCGTAATCTCATATCAGTCAATCACTTGCATCAAACTATCTGAACATCTCCCCGACATCTATGCTCTGCTCAATCTCGGCCATCTCAGGGATGTCGATTATGTAGGTTCCGTCCTCAAGCTTGTAGAACAGGACTTTCTCCGGCTGTCGGTGCTCAAGAAGGATACCCGTGTCCACGATGTCGTTGCGGTTCAGGTCCTCGGTGATTCGGATGGAGTATTTCCCGGCCTTGAGGTAAGGGAAAACCAGAGTCTTGTCGCCGTCGATTATGAAAGAGCGCAGAACCTTGTCCCTCTTTTCGCTCAGAAGATCCACGATGTACTTGTTGTGGACATCGGTCATATTAAGGGAGAGCGTGCTCAGCTTGTCGTCGTTCGGAAGAGAGACCTTCACCTCCAGGCTGTCGTTCCAGAAACCGTTGATATCCGAGAACTTACGGTGAGGCACCTTCATAATGTATTCATATCCCTGGAGATATTTAACCCGAGGGGTGAGGGTATATTTTCTGAGGTTCAGGCTGTCCTGCACCACATCGAACTTCTCCGTCTTTTCCTGCTGCTTAGGGTTCACTGACTTGAAGATGATGGAGTCAAACGCCTCTTTAACCAGCGGATACTTGAATTCCATAACGAAGCCATACTGCTCGATGTTCTCCGGCTTGGCGTCAACCGTGAATACGCAGAGGGTGTCCTCCTTCTTCAGATCCTTCTTCGAGCTCTTCTTTGCGGCCGCGGCGGTTTTGCGCGGCTTCGTGAGCTTCACGACCTCGGTGAAATCCTTGAGAAAACCGGTCGAGTCGGTCTTCATATACTTGACATTCAGATAGAAAGTGTCCGGCTGGGTCTTCGGGTCATTCACCCAGATTTCGAGGCTGTCCCTCTGGAGATTGAACTGGGTTATGAGTTTTTCTCTCGGGACGCCCTTGATCCAGATGGAGTCCACCTCGGCATACGGAGCCATAAAGGTTATGTAGGCGGTCCTTTCCCCGAGCCTTTCCTTATTCACAATCATCTGCTTGCTCGGTTTCTCGCGGAAAACGTTCAGAGTGTATTCCGATTTTCTCGCAAGGCAGTGCACGGTGTCCTTCATATCATATTTCTCCAGCTCCGGCAGAGAGTCCCTCACCCTCATCACAGGGCGGATCAGAGTGTCCACAAAGGCAATTTTGTCGGCGTCTGGGTCATATTTGTTGTTGTTCCCCTCATCCACGACGGCGTACATCCTGTAAACCGTGTCCTGGATGTTGCGGATGGCGAAATAGCCCCACTCGTCGGTCTTTGCGGAAGCGACAGGGCGCTTGAGGAAAACGGCCGAATCGGCCTGGTCCTTATAGAGCATAACCGTTGCGCCCTTCAGGGGCTTGAGAGTGTTGCAGTCCTGCACCGTACCCGTAACCATCATTGAATCAATGTGGTCGCCCGTCGAGAAGACGAGAGTGTAGCCCGGGAACATATTTCCCTCGTTGTTGTCGGCTATGGCGTTCGTAAGGTCCAGGGTATAGGTCTGGGCGGAGTCAAGGTCGCTCTCGAAATATACAATCACGCTCTTGTTGTGGATCTTGTACTTTGGACTTTTCTCCTGAGGAGGGGAGAGGTAGATGCTCTTGCCGTCTTTCACCACGACATATTCGTTGAAAGTGAAGGTAAGCTTGGTCTTGTGAGTCGGGACATTCACCGCGCCGTCAAGCGGCTCAACCTTCCTGATTACCGGCGGAATCGTGTCCTTGGGGCCTCCGGAAGGGGGAGTGGTGGTGTTGGCGCAGGAGGGGGTGAAAACCGCCGCGCCGAGAGTCAGCGCCACTGCAAACCCCAGTATGTATCTGTCAGCGTATTTCCTAATGTGTCTTATCATAAAATGTTGCCGATTTTCCATTTATCGTTTCTCCGATATCCTTAATTTAACTTTCGCACCTGCGAAACTTGAGATCCTTAAGGCTATCCTCTCCAAGTAGAGAGTTAAACATCCTTGCGGACAACTTTCTGAATGCCGTCAATCTTCGAAAGCTTCTTTATCAGGCGGTTAAGGTCGTCCTTGTCGTGGACCATCAGGTCCATCTCGCCTGTGAAAATCGTGTCGGTGGACTCGAACACAAGGCGGCGGAGATTAACCTTCAGAACCAGTGAGATGTACTTTGTGATTTCGTTCAAAAGTCCCACACGGTCGATTCCATTGAGCGAAATGCGCGCAACGAAGCTCTGATCCTCCTCGGCCTCCCATTTCGGAGAAACGATGGAGTCGCCGTGGGTCGCGGCAAGGGAGTTCGCCACCTCGCAGGTTTTCTTGTGGACGGTGATTACGCCCTTGCTGTCGATGAAACCCACCACAGGGTCGCCCGGGATAGGGTGGCAGCAGGTTGCTATGACGAACTGATTTTCAGTGTTATGGCTGTCGTTGATTATATATTCGCTCTTGCTCCTCGGGCGGAAGATGGATGTGAGGGTCCATTTCCCGGATTTCTGCTTCTGGGCAGCTTCCTCGGCCGCTTTCTGCTTGTCAATTTTGTCGAAATAGTCGCTCACGACTCCGATTGCCTTCCTGGTTTTGAGGAAATCCAGCCACTCTCTTTTCGGATTTTCGGTCTGGGCTGTGATGATTTCCACCTGGTCACCCGAGCGGAGCACATACGAAAGCGGCTCCAGGCGCAGGTTCACCTTCGCGGCTATGGCCTTGTTGCCGATGTGGGTGTGGATCATATACGCGAAATCCAGCGCCGTGGCACCCTTCATAATGGATTTCTGCTCTCCCTTAGGGGTGAAGACGAGAATTTCTGAAGCCGTGAGGTCGTTGTGGATAATATCCAGCAGTTCCAGAGCGTTGACATCCGGATTCATAAGGATTTCCTGAACCTTCGCAATCCATTTGTCCATCTCGTTCTCATTCTCGCTCACGATTCCTTCCCTCTTGTAGGCCCAGTGGGCGGCGATTCCCTTCTCGGCGATGTCGTCCATCCTCTTTGAGCGGATCTGCACCTCAATCCAGATTCCGGATTTGCTCATCACGGTGCAGTGCAGGGCCTCATAGCCGTTGTTCTTCGGCTGGCGGATCCAGTCGCGGAAGCGGTCCTCCTTGAAGTCGTATTTGTCGGTGATGGCCACGAAAATGGCGTAGCACTGCGCCCTCTCGCTCTCCACGTCGTCGGCGGTCTTGGGCTCGAAGATAATCCTCACGGCATAAAGGTCATAGACCTGCTCGAAAGTGATGTTCTTCGTCTGCATCTTGTGCCAGATGGAGTAGGGGGACTTCACCCTCTTTTTCACGGTGTAGCGGATGCCCATCTTGTCCAGAAGCTCGTTGATGGACTCCACGAACTCGTCCACCTGCTTTTCCTTGTCGGAGACGTTGCGGTTGATTTTCGCCTGTATGTCGTTGAAGGCCTGAGGCTCCTTGTAGCGCAGCCAGATGTCCTCCATTTCGGATTTTATGCTGTAAAGACCCAGACGGTGGGCGAGCGGAATGAATACGAACATAGTCTCGCTGAGGATTTTGTCCCTCTTGTGCTCGGGCATAAACTCGATGGTTCGGCAGTTGTGCAGACGGTCGGCGAGTTTGATGAGAACCACCCTCACGTCATCGTTCAGCGTGAGAAGAATCCTCTTGAAATTCTCCGCCTGAAGACTTTTCATCTGGTGGGTCTTGTCCTCGTTGTCGAGCACGGTCTTGATCTTGGTGAGTCCGTCCACAAGCGAGGCGATTTTGTCCCCGAAGAGGTTGCGGATGTCTTCCACTGTGTATTCCGTGTCTTCCACGACATCGTGAAGGAGGGCCGCCACAATGGATTTATACCCCAGTCCGATGTCACCCACGACAATTTTCGCCACCTCGATCGGATGGATTATATATGGCTCGCCGGAACGCCTTCTGACACCCTTGTGGGCCTCGTTCGCAAAATCAAACGCCTTCTGCACGACGTCAAGTTCCTTCTGGTTGGCGCATCGGCGCGAGGCTGCTTCACGAAGCTCGGCATATTCCCGGGCTATCAGCTCGTAATCCTGCGGTGTAAATTCTGAAACTGTGCTCATACTTTCCTTTTCTGTTTCCGGAAACTCATTGCCCCCGGGAGGCTAAAACAGACTCAGCTGTTCGCCAATATGATGTTTATCTTCTTTTGTATCAATGTTTTCAGCCTTCGGGG
>CAYNDY010000013.1:5964-13503 GCA_964396105.1 uncultured Muribaculaceae bacterium | reverse complement strand
TATGTTCCCTTCGGAGTCATTGTCTTCCTTCGGGGATATGGAGTCCCCATTCGGGGTTCCTTCCGCGCCGCCTGAAATCATATCCCGAAACTCCTGCTCGGAGATTACCCTGATTCCCAGGGCCTCAGCCTTTTTCATCTTCTCCGGACCCGGTTTTTCGCCGGCGAGAAGATATGCGGTCTTGCTGCTCACCGAAGAGGAGTTCTTGCCGCCGTTCGCCTCGATAAGGGCCTTCATCGCATCGCGGGAAATGCTGTAATTGCCTGTTATGACGATTGTTGCGCCCGCGAGAATGTCCGAAGACTCTCCTGAAGATTTGGAATCGACGCTCATCCTGAGCCCCGCCGCCCTGAGCCTTTCCACCTCGCGGAGATTCTCCTCGGAGCGGAAAAAATCATAGACGCTGTCCGCGATTACCTCTCCCACGTCAGGGGTCCCGAGCAGAGCCTCCCTGTCGGCGGCGATGATGGCGTCTATGCTGCCGAAATGCCGTGCGATGGTCTTTGCGGTGGTTTCGCCCACATAGCGGATGCCGAGGGCGAAAAGAACGTGCTCGAACGGAGTCTTCTTTGACTCTTCAAGGCTCTTTAGGAACCTTTCCGCAGACCTCTCCTTCCATCCGTCCAGAAGCAGAAGCTGCTGGAGGTCAAGGTCATAGAAGTCCGCAGGGGACTTTACGAGCGAGAGGTTGAAGAGCTGGTCCACAGTGGCGTCGCCGGCGAGAATGTTCATCGCCTTGCGGCTGAGAAAATGCACGAGACGACCCTTAATCTGGGTAGGGCAGCCGGAGGTGTTCGGGCAGAAGTACTTGGCCTCGCCTTCGTCCCTCACGAGGCGGCATCCGCACTCGGGGCAATACTCGGGAAAATCGGGCCTGCGAAGGGCCGCATTGCGTTTGCTGAGCTCCACGCCCGTAATTTTCGGAATAATCTCTCCGCCCTTTTCCACATAGACATAGTCGCCGATTCTCACGTCCAGCAGCTCCATCTGGTCGGAGTTGTGCAGGCTAGCCCTCTTTACCGTGGTGCCCGAAAGCAGCACCGGCTCAAGGTTTGCCACCGGGGTCACCGCTCCGGTCCTTCCGACCTGATAGTCAATGGAAAGGAGTTTAGTGAGGGCCTGTTCAGCCTTGAATTTGTAGGCGACGGCCCACCGTGGGAACTTCGCCGTGTAGCCCAGGGACTTCTGGTAGGCAAGTTCGTTGACCTTGATGACGATGCCGTCGGTCGCAAACGGAAGCTTGCGCCTCTCGGTGTCCCAATACTTTATATATTCTTCAATCTCGTCGATGTCGCGGCAGACTTTCCTCTTGTCCGAAACGGGGAGTCCCCAGGACTCGGCAACGGAGAGAGCCTGCGAGTGGGTCTCGAACGGAAGGTTTTCTCCAAGAATGTGGTAGAGAGTGCACTCCAGGCCTCTTTTCCCAACTTCCTCAGGGTTGAGAAGCTTCAAGGAACCTGAAGCTGCATTTCTAGGGTTTGCAAACGGTGCATCCTCGTCACGCTCCCTTTCCGCGTTCAGACGGTCGAAGGCGGCGTATGGCATATAGATTTCGCCCCTGATTTCAAATTCCTCGGGAATGGCGCCGCCGTGAAGCCGCTGCGGGATGGAAGGGATGTGGCGGACATTTGCCGTCACGTCGTCCCCGACGGTGCCGTCGCCCCTGGTGAGAGCCCTCTGGAGCACTCCGTTGCGGTAGGTAAGGCATATAGCCGTGCCGTCGAACTTGAGTTCGCAGCTGTAGGTGAACGCTGTGCCGCTCAGCGCCCTGGAAGCCCTCTCGGAGAAGGCGGCCACTTCCGAAATGTCGTAGGTGTTGCCCAGCGAGAGCATCGGGTAGCGGTGCGGGTACTGCGCGAACTCCTTTGTACGGTCGCTTCCCACCTTCTGGGTGGGTGAGTCGGGAGTTATGGCCTCGGGGTGAAGTTTCTCCAGGGAGATAAGCTCATTCATCAGCATATCGTAGTCGAAGTCGCTGATAGTCGGAGCGTTATCCACATAGTAACGGCGGTTGTTCTCCGAGAGGATTTCCCGCAGCTCGCTGATTCTTCGTATGTCCTTTTCCGTGTTGTCCATAACAGTCCTAAAAAATCTTTCAGTCTTTGGAGCGCTGAGCCGCGCGCAAAGCCTAAAAACTTACAAATTTAGCCAATTTTTCGTGTATCATAGTGGATAATACCCGATTTTTGAATAATTTTGCACCGCTTAATTTGAGGGGGAGGATTATGCGGGGGAGAAAACAAACGACAAGTTAAATTTTACAAAATACCAAACAGATGAAAGATTCAATCATTATTCTCTGCGGCGGCGGTCCTGCCCCGGGAATGAACTCAGTTTCAATGAGTGTTGCAAAGACTTTCCTTTCAAAGGGTTACAGGGTTATCGGCCTTCACGGAGGCTACTCAGGACTGTTCTCAAAGAACGCCCGCACCGAAGACCTTGATTTCGCAAAGGCAGACCGTTACTTCAACAGGGGAGGTTCATACCTTGAGATGAGCCGTTTCAAACCGACCGACAAGGACTTCGAGGAGAACTTCAACCTCGACCTCTTCAAGGAGAACAACATCAAGCTTCTCGTGACCGTCGGCGGAGACGACACCGCTTCCACAGCGAACCGCATCTCCAAGTTCCTCGCCGCGAAGAACTACCCGATTGCCAACATCCACTGCCCTAAGACCATCGACAACGACCTTCCGCTTCCGAACAACACTCCGACTTTCGGCTACAACTCCGCAAAGAACGAGGGAGCGCACATTGCGAGGACCGTTTACGAGGACGCACGCACATCAGGCAACTGGCTGATTATCTCAGCAATGGGCCGCACCTGCGGAAGTCTTGCTTTAGGTATCGGTGAGGCAACTCACTGCCCTATGACCATCATCCCTGAGATGTTCAACAAGACCGAGATGACCCTCGACAAAATCATCCGTCTTTCCATCTCTGCAATCGTCAAGAGGAAAATCCTCGGAGTGAACTACGGCACAATCATCGCCGCCGAGGGTCTTTTCCACAACGAGGAGGTTGCAAAGGAAGCAGCCGAGGCAGGAGTGCACTTCACCTACGACGAGCACGGCCATCCGGAGCTCGGCAAAATCTCCAAGGCAGTGCTTTTCAACGACCTGCTTGAGAAGGAGTTCAAGAAACTCGGAGTGAAGGTAAAGAGCCGTCCTGTCGAGATCGGCTACGACGTCCGCTGCCAGGACCCTGTCGCATACGACCTCACCTACTGCACCGAGCTCGCAATGGGCGTTTACCAGCTCTTCAGCGAAGGCAAGACCGGATGTATGGTCTATGTTGACGCCTACGGCAATGTTTCTCCGCTCTATCTTGCTGACCTTCAGGACCCTAAGACCGGAAAGATTCCGCCGAGAATCGTCGACATCACCTCAGGCACAGCGCAGAACTACTACAACTACATCGCGCACTACATCACTCCGGCCGACTACGAGGCAGCGAAAGCCTACCTCCCGAATCCTGAGGAGTATGACTTCAAGAACATTTTGAATTGGTAATTGACCGATTGGAAATAAATACTGACATTTTGGAGTGTCCCGCACCTGGGGCACTCCTTTTGTTTTAGGGGTGTATAGAAGAGACAGGTGTCACCCACAAAAAGGCGTTGGTCCACGCACGCGTGGGGGACCGAAATTTCAAAGAAATTTTGGTGGTTCCTTTTTGGGGTGGCACCTGTCTCATACACCTCAAAAACAACAACGATATGTCAAAGACACTCATATACCAGTTGCTTCCGCGTCTTTGGGGCAACCGCAACGAAAACCCCGTTAAGGGGGGAATATACGCTCAGAACGGCTCCGGCAAATTCTCCGACATCGACTCCGGCACGCTCGAATACCTCAAATGGTGCGGCTACACCCACATCTGGCTCACCGGCGTGCTGCGCCACTCCTGCGCCGACGTAACGGCGATGGGAGGCCTCACCGAAGGCCACGGAGGGCATCTTTCCTCCCCTCAGTTCGTAAAGGGCCTCGCCGGCTCGCCATACGCCATCCAGGACTACTACGACGTCAATCCCTACCTTGCCGACGTCGCCGAAGACCGACTCATAGAGTTCGACGCCCTCGTTGACAGGATTCACGCCGCCGGCCTCAAGGTCCTCATCGATTTCGTTCCGAACCACGTAGCAAGGGACTACGGAGTGGGAGTGGACACGGAAATTGTCGGCAGAGCCTCTGACAATATGTCACTTGGAGCAACGGACGACAAGTCAGTGCACTGGAAGGCAGAAAACGACTTTTTCTACTACCCTGGGCAGCGGCTCCGTCTCCCGAACGAGAACGACTGGAAAGCCGCCGGTAAGCCCCTCTACGAGGAATACCCGGCAAAGGCCAGCGGAAACGCCTACACGAGCGCTCCGGGAGTGAACGACTGGTATGAAACGGTGAAAATCAACTACTGCGACTTCCACACCGCAACCTGGGACAAGATGCTTCATATCCTCAAGTACTGGGCTGCGAAGGGAGTGGACGGATTCCGCTGCGATATGGTGGAACTCGTTCCGCAGGAGTTCTTCAAATGGGCAATCGCCGAGGTGAAAAAGGAATATCCGAACATAACTTTTGTCGCCGAAGTCTATCAGAAGGCCCTCTACAGCCAATATGTCCGCGAAGTGGGCTTCGACCTTCTCTACGACAAATCCGGCCTCTATGACGCTCTCGCAGACATTGTCCGCCGCGACGACAACAATTTCGACTCTGTGGAGGCCTGGCAGTCCGCAACCCGCATCACCACCTCCTGGCAGACTCTCGGAGACCTCCAGCACTATATGCTGAACTTCCTAGAGAACCACGACGAACCGCGCTTCGCGAGCGATTTTCTCGGCCGCGAGGCCCGCAGAAGTTTCCCTGCGCTCGGAGTGAGCCTGATGATGAACATAACTGCGTTTATGACCTATTTCGGAGAGGAAGTGGGCGAAAGGGGAATGGATGAGGAAGGCTTCAGCGGAAGGGACGGACGCACCACAATCTTCGACTGGTGGTCTCCACGGGGGCTGAGGGCTCTTAAGAGGCTCACCGAAGACGGGAACTACCTCAAGGCGGCAGCCCTAGTGGCCGAAATCGACAACGCCCCGGACGATCCCAAGGGGGTAAAAGCAAGGATGAGGGCCACCGTTAAACTTAAAGTCCTGCTCAAAGACACAGGTCTTAACGAGCAGGAACTCAGATTCTTCGTGAAATTCACGGGACTGCTTCATTTTGCAGCCAACGAGAAGGCGATAACCGACGGGATGACTTACGACCTCTGCTACTGCAACTACACTTCCAGAGGCTTCGACCGCGACCGCCATTTCGCCTTCCTCCGCGACTGGAACGACGACACATTCCTCATCGTGGCCAATTTCTCCTCTCAGGGCGCGGATATGGACATCCGCATCCCGGAGCACGCCTTCGAGTGGCTTGAGCTCGCCCAGAGCCCGGAGTGCAACGCCCAGAACCCGGTAAAGGTGAATGTAGCGGCAAACGACCTCGCCATTATTCGGCTTTCGTCCTCAGCGAAAAACGCATAGTAGGGTCGGAATACTTGACTATGACACATAGGGCCTTGCCGCGAAGTTCCTCCGGAAGGGCGCAGACCCAAAGATGGGGCGAGGAAAGAGGGCGCATAGGGATAAAATCCCGCCTGCGTGCCTTCCGCTCCCGCCGCGGCACCGAGTCATTATAGTCGATTATTTCCTGCACCTCGGGCGCCACAGTGCCCGTTCTGGTGCACTCAAACTTATACTTCCCAGAAACTCGGGCGGAGCGCTTCAGGGCGGCAGAGCCCCCGGCACCGTCCTCAGAGCCGCAATTTCGCTCGGACAACTCAAGGACGACCCGACCCGCGGTATGTCCTCCATAAACATTCACATAGAGGCTGTCTCCGACGCGCCGCACGGAAGATAGGTCGCTCTCGTCCCGTCCAAGCCGCTTGTAGGAGGACTCATAGCTGCCGTCGGAGGCAAAAGAGGTCACAAAATACCCCCTCGGAGCCCCGCAGTTCATCCTCGCATTGGGAACGACCCCGCGCGCCCAAACCGTGTCAGCACCTTCCACCAGAACCGGCTCCTCCAGTCCTCTCCACCAGCTTCCGCAGGTGGCTCCGACCCCGATTTCCTCCACTTCAGCCCCTCCTGGAAGACTCACATCGTCCCGAAATACCTGATGCAGGTGGGCGGAAACAAGCAGAGCCCTGGGGTGGGAGGAAAGGATGGAAAGGACGCTGTCCCGGCCCTCGCAGTAACGAAGAGGAATGTGAACGGCGAGGACAATCCTCTGGCGAGGGTCAGCCCCTGAAACGACTTTCCGAAGCCAGGCCATCTGCCCGGGAGTGAATCCTCCGCTGAAGCCGGAAAGTATGTTGTTCATCAGGATAAACCGTATGCCCCTGCCCTTTATGCTCCGAGGGCAGTTCTCCCCAAAGCCCGCCACTGGATTGTCCCCCGCGAGTTTCCACCGTCCGCCCCACCTCTGAGCTACAAAAGTCGTGTCGCCGTAGCCGAAGACCTCGTTGAAGGCGAGGCCGCGGTCGTGATTGCCCGGGATGCAGAGATAGGGGAAGGGAAGAGAGTCAAGCGAAGCCTTGCTCGGAGAAAGCAGCTCCGGCTTTTCATTCACAATGTCTCCCATAATGAGAGCAAAGTCAATGTCCCGCCGCTCCCGAAGTTCCCGGTAAACCGTCCGGCGCGCAAAATCCAGCTCCAGAGAATCGTCCACCTGCGGATCCCCCACAAATGCCACCCGAAACTCCTGCGCCTTCACTCCAAAACCGAAGAAAACCAGGAAGAAAAGGCTCAAAAAACCGTGTAACAACTTTGTTTCACCTCCAAACATCTATGTTTTATCAATTAGGTATCAATAATAAAGCAGGGACAATCAAGCCCCAGGCTCAATCATCCCTGCAAAGTTAACAAAACTCCGCGACACGCCTTAGGACAATGCCGCGGACTGAGAAAAACTACTTCTTAAGACCGAATACATAGAGGCGCTGAGAATCTTCTGCAGCGTTAGAAACTGCAAAAACATACATTTCGCCGCTCTTGTTCTTGACGAACTTGAAGCCCTCGTGGCAGGCGAAGTCGCTCACCGGCTCACCGTTTGTCCAGGTCTTGGTAGTCTTGTCAACGTGAGTGGTGAAGATGCGCTCGCTGCCGTCACGCGTGATGTAGGTAACGTACGGAAGGTCGTTGGAGTCGAGAAGAAGTTTCGGCCTGATTTCCTCCTTTGCACCTACGCTCCACTCAGGAATGATTCCATAGAGGATAGTCTGCTCCTTAGTCTGCTCATCATACTTAACGATGGCGTGGGAGTAGCCTGTTCCATCGAATGTGGTGCTGAGAAGAAGGAGAATTTCGCCCTTGGAGGTGATTGCGAAGTCCATATACCAGTAGATTTCCTGAACTTCCTCGCCCTTCTGATTCTTAAGTTTCAGATCCTCAAATATAGTTGACCAACCCTTTCCGTCATTCTTGTAGAATGAAATGCCGTGCTGAACATTGGAATTGTTGTTAAGGACAAGAAGGTATGAAACGCCGTTGAATACGTG
>CAYNDY010000013.1:0-5864 GCA_964396105.1 uncultured Muribaculaceae bacterium | reverse complement strand
TGAACCTCGTTGAGCACTACAGCGCTGCCGAGAGAAGATTTGAAATTGTAGATGATAGGGTAGTTCGTAGTGCTGGTCTTGTGCTTGTAAAGACCGGCGACATAAATGTCGTCAGAAACAGGTGACGCTGCAGCCGAGATGTAGGAATTGATGGTATCAGTCACAGGAGCGGATGCCTTTACCTCCCAGTTTGAAGGGGCGATGGTAACGTTCACGGTGTACTGGAAATAGTCATTGTCCTTCTGAAGCAGGAACACCACCGGTGAAGAGAAGTCAAGAGTGTCTCCGCTCTCAACCTCAGTCTCATCTTCTCCCTCTCCGATTGTCACCTTGACATCCTGGCCTTCAGGGAACTCAAAACGCGCGGAAAGGCTCTTGAGCGAGTCTGCGAGCACATCTGACGGGAATTCGAAATTAAGGACGGACACCGTGGAAATGTTTGTCTGGACGAGATCCTCAGAAAGAACATTTGCGTTGTCCTCGGCGTAGAATCCGAATGATGTAAAATAGACAGGATTCACCTTTTTCTGCTCCTGTCCCGTCTTTTCGCAGCCAGCAAAGAGCACGGCAGCGATGGAAAGAACCGCTAACAATGTTTTTTTCATAATGCTGAAAATTTAATAAAACACTAATAATTAATTGATTAATACTTGCTTATCACTATGCTCCGGTTTTTCTCGTCGGGGCCTATAACCCCTAGAGTCACATTCGGATTGGTGCAGGAATCCAGTCGGATTGTAACCGTGTTGTCAAGGCTTTTGTCCACCGGATGGCTGAGCCACTCGATTTTTACCTGATTGTCGTATATTCCCGGCAGGAATCTGAGACTTCCGGTTGTCAGGACATTATAATCCACCCCCTCCTTCAGGCCGCTGCCCGGAGTGACGGAAAATTCCACATAAATGGCCTCGTCAGGCTTCGGGGCGGTCAGATGGACATAATATGTCCCCGTGAATGTGCCCTCGGAGTCAACAATCGTGGATGAGGATTTGTCGGTCTGAAACGCGACGAAAGCATCCGTGAAGATGACGAAATTATGTTTGCTGCACGAGGTCAGTGCCATAAGGCAGGCTCCAAAAACTAAGATATAAGATGATATTCTTTTCATAATACAGGTCAATTTGAAGAAGGATTCGGGACCATTTCACTGTTTACAGTCAGTTCGATGTAGGGGATTGCAAGGACATAGCGGTAGTCCGGATAGTTCAGCCTCTTGAGCGAAGAAGTAGTGTCATCTGCGCGGGAAACGCCCTCGTGACGCCTTGCAAGGTCGAAAAAGCGGTGACCCTCAAGGCAGAGTTCCTTCTGCCTCTCCTCCATAATAAGACTGTCAAGCTCCTTCGCGTCTGACCAGCTGCCCAGGCTTACCGCCGAGGCGTCACACCCCAGCGCCCTTGCCTCGAGAGCCTTCACATCATCCTCCGCAGCGGAGAGATTCCCCAGCGCGCAGTTCGCCTCGGCCCTGATAAGGTACATCTCGGAGGCCCTGAGCACGAAAGGATTGTAGTGCTGCTTGCTTTCGTCGATGTCGTCGGTGCAGAGATATTTGGTGAATGTGTTGGAATAGTGGGTCGTAGTCTTTGAGTTTGAGTCGGTTATATCGACTTCAAACAAATTGAGACGCACATCGGATGAATTGGTATAAAGACTCTTGAGTTTCTTGCTTGGGACGGCCTTGGGAGAGGTGTAGTGATAGAACTTGCTCATTGTCTTGGACATATCGTAGCCGTTCAGGCGGAAAATGTTCTCGTCTCCGAGTTCATCCTTTGAGCGGAACATCTTCACGTATGAATCACGCGGAGTGAGCGAAGTGGCCTCGATGACCTCTGTTGCATATTTTACGGCGTTCTCATAGTCATTTTTATAGAGGTAAACCCTCGCAAGAAGAGCCTTGCAGGCAAGAGGGGAGGCGTAGTAGCCGTTCTTGGAATAATTCTCGGTGAAAGACGAGAGAGCGCTGTTAAGGTCCGAAATGACCTGGGCATAAACTTCGGAGACGGTGGACCTTGCAATCTTGTCGTAAACTGCGGGAATCCAAGTGATTACAGGCACTCCGAGGTGGGAGGCCTCAGCGGTGTAGGAGTAGTTCTGGGCATAGACGCAGCAGAGTTCGAAGTGCATCAGCGCCCTCACGAAATAGGCCTGGGCGACTACATTGTCAATCGTGGAGGCGTATGTAGGGTAACTGTCCTTAAGCTGCGGAACCCAGTTGAGAATCTGGTTGGTGTTGGCTATTACATCATAGCCCTTCTGCCAGATGTAACCCACAGGGGTCGTCTCGTCCATATATGTGGACTCGAAGTTGGCGAATCTCTGCCAGTCCTTTTCGCTCGCCGAAACGACCAGATGGTCAGCGGCGACTTCAGGGTAGATGAGCAGATAGTCGTTATAGACCGAATAGAGCCGGTTATAGACTCCGTTCATTGACGATTCGGCCGATGAAGGGTCGGAGAAAAAGGTCGGGATGTCTGTCTTTCCTATTCTTTCCACTTCAAGGAACTTGCAGGATGACAATGACATAGCGGCAAGAGCCACAAATAATGCTTTAACTGTTCTTTTCATTGTCAACTAGAATGAGGCGTTAATACTGAAGGTGAAAGACATCTTGGTCGGATAACCGCTGCTGAGAGTCTTGTAGGAATTGTACTTGCGGCTCTGGTCTGGGGTGAAGGTGTAGAGGTTGTCGCCCACAAGGGAGAACGAAAGTCCCGACATCTTCATCTTTGAGACCACCCTGCGCGGAAGGTTATACTTCAGCGCGACATTCCTCAGACGGAAAGCCGTCTTGTTGTAGAGGAAGCGCGTGGAGTAGATTGAGGAGTAGTTGTAGTCCTGGTAAACCTTAGGGAAAGCGGCTGCCTGGCCCGGGGTGGTCCACCTGTAATAATAGACTTCAACTGCCTGATTTTCAGAGATTATGCTGCTTCCGTCCCCCATTGTGGTGTAATAGGACGGAAGGGTCCAACCGCCGATGTCGTAGTTAATCTGGAACGAAAACTCGAAGTTCTTGTAGATGAGGGTGTTGGCGAGTCCTCCGTAAACAATCGGATTCGGGCTCTTGCCAGGCTTGCGGTTGGCGTAGTCGAAGGTTTTGGTGATGTTGCCGTTGGCGTCATACCACATTGCAGAGCCGTCCGTTGGGTCCACTCCGGCCCACTCTACCAGCCACCAGGTGCGGCTGTCGTAGCCTTCCATCCACACCGAGTCGAAGAATCCGGTGTGCTGCCCCTCGTAGAGTTCAAGAATTTTGTTTTCGTTGTGGGAGGCGTTCAGGGTGGTGTACCAGGTGAAATCGCCCTTCTTTATCCAGTTTGCCTGGAGATTCAGTTCCACACCGGTGTTCTGCATCTTTCCCACATTCGCGGAAATCTTTGAATCGGACACGACGCGGGATACATAGACGCTGCTGAGCATATCCACCGTCCTGTCATAGTAGTATTCAAAGTCAATGTCCAGTATCTTATTGAGTGACAGGCTGAAACCTGCATTTGCCTTGTATTTTTTCTCCCACCTCAGTCCGGGGTTCGGCACAGTGGAAAGCACCGCTCCTGTTGTTCCGCCATACTGGTAGGTGTCGCTGTAGGCATAGGTGCCGCTGGCGGAAGATCCATCGTCAGAGTTTCCCGTGGTGCCGACAGAAGCCTTGAGTTTCAGCATCTTGATGGCGTTCACCTTAAAGAAAGGTTCGTTGTGCACATTCCAGGAAACGCCCGCAGACCAGAAGTTTCCCCATTTGGTGTATGTGCCCAGGGCGGAGCTTCCGTCCCGGCGGAAGTTGCCGGAAATGTAGTAGCGCTTGTCGTAGGAATACTCCCCGCGGACAAGGTAGGACATCGTTCGGCGGGTGCTTATGTAACTGCTGACGCCTTTGGAGGTGTCATCGGCATAGGAAAGTTCTCGGATTTTATCGTTCATAAACCCGGATCCGTAACCGCTCAGCGAACGGGTGTTGTTGTGGTTCAGCTCGAAAATCGCCATTCCGCCCACGGTATGCTTGCCGAAGGTATTGTTGTAGCGGAGCGTGTTTGTGTTGTGAATCACCCTCACGGAGCCGTCCGCTTTGGTTGAAGAGCCCCTCACATTTCCGTCAGTATCCATTCCGCGGACAGTGAGCTGGGAATAATACATACTTTCGTGACGGTGGTTGTATTCAAATCCGAAAATAGAGTCAAAACTTAGTCCCTTGCATATCCTCACCTTGAGATTGGCCTGGGCCAGTGTACGCCAGCCGGTCTGATTGTTCTGGTTCTCGTTCAAATCAGGCACGTAATTGTCGTAGAATTTCTTCATAGTCCAGTTGTGGGTGGTCTCATCCCAAATCTTGTTGTAGAGACGGTAGGAGCCGTCATTCAAGTAAGGGGAGAGGACCGGGGGAAGGTCGAAATAGTGCCGCCCGGAAGAAAAGAGGTCGTCGTCGGTGTATGTTCCCGAAAGCGTCACTCCGAGGTCAACGAAATCGAGGAGTTTATAGTCCTGGTTGAGACGGATGTAGTAACGCTGGGAATTGTCGCCCTTGACGATGTTCTGACTGCGGTAGTAAGAGCCTGAAACATAGGATTTTACCCTCTTGTTTCCGGATGAGAGGTTGAGGCTCGCATAGATGTCGTTTCCGACTCCGAGGTACTGCTCAGCCCAGTTGGTGCCGGTGGTGGAGTAGGTGTTGTAGTCGTTGTCCTGATAGGGGAAATCGGACATACTGTAGCCGGAATTGGTCCAGGCCTCTTTCGCTACTTCCATATACTGCTCGCTGTTCATCGTTTTAACCATCGTACTGTAGTCAGGTACGGAAACGCTGAAATTCACGACAGCATTTACGCTCAGCGGCACATTGTCCTTGCTGTGCTTGGTGGTTACGAGAATGACTCCGCCGGCGGCATTGGAACCGTACATAGTGCACTGGTCAGCATCCTTGAGGACGGTGATGGACTCGATGTCGGCAGGGTCGATGTTTGCGATAGGGGAGATTGAGTAGTCCATTCCCGGCATACTTCCGGTTTTGCTTCCCGTGTAGATCGGAACTCCGTCAACAACCCAGAGAGGGCTTTTGCTGCCGGTAAGGGACCCAGTTCCTCTCACGCGTACATTATATTTGTCGCGCGCGGAACCTGTGGATGCATAATCGGCGCTCGCTTCGATGTTCATTCCCGGAATCAGACCCTGAAGAGACTCCACTACATTGGCCTTGGGCTTGTCGGCGATGGCCGTGGAGTTGACCTGGAAGGCGGAGCCCACCATATCCTCCCTCTTCTGCGCCGTGCCGTAGGCCCCGACGATGTAGGAGCCGTCGAGTTCGTTGTCGGGGAGGAGTTTGACGTTGAGAATCTGGCCGCTCTCTCCCACGGTGAATTCCTGGGAGACCATTCCGAGGTACTGGAAGACGAGAACGGAATTTTTGGCGGATGAGGGGGCGGCGATGGTGTAGCGGCCGTCAAGGTCCGTGCTTACCCCGCTGGTTGTGCCCTTGTAATAGACGAACGCACCCACTATGGGTTCGTCGTCTCTGTCTGTCACCGTTCCGCTTATGCTTTTGGAGCTGCCCGCCCCCGTAGAGTTCTTCTTAACCGTCTGAGCATCAAGATTTTGCACAGACACGAACACTAAAACGGAGAGAAACGCAGCCTGGAGGAGTTGCTTTCCACTCATAATTAAAACACTGTCTTGCCTCGCTTAGAAGGCTCTTTAACACTACTTTTGCGCCCCTCTCGACGGGCGCCCTTTAACACTGCTTTCGCCCCGAAACTGGAGCGAACCGGGTGCGAAGGTAAGCATTTCAATTATAATTTGCAACTGCCGGAAGTGGCTCTCCGTATAGCCACAAATGTTATTTTGAGAGCAGATGCAGGAAATCAGCTTTCGAAAGTAAA
>CAYNDY010000012.1:17354-20808 GCA_964396105.1 uncultured Muribaculaceae bacterium | reverse complement strand
ACGCTGCCCTCCTTCACTCCGATTTTAAGGCTTTCCACTGAGCTTGAAATCGGGAAATAAATCAAACACTCCGAAATTCCCGGCTTCTTGTTGGCGAGAATGTTCTTGGTGACGCCGTTCTCTCCTGCCGTAAGCGCACCTGCCCACAGCCACTGTCCGTTTTCACGGATATAGAGATCGAAGCCTTTCTGAGAAATCGGAGCAGTGCTTCCGCCTGAAGAAATTTTGCCGTACTCCGGGCAAAGGGCAATCATCGGAGAGTCCGTTTCGAAAGCCACCGCAACGCCCGCAGACTGGGTCACCTGATTGATTTCGCTCTGAGTGAAGCCGCTTTTGCACGAGGTGGTGTCAAGACGGTGGTAGGGATGAGGAGTGTCTGGATAGAGCTTTCCTACAAGCGTAAGGTCCTTTGCCTCAACATATTCCCATTTTTGCGCTGCAACGGGTAGAGAGAGCGTAAGGCACAGAAGAATTGCCGTAAAAACTGTCTTTTTCATATAAAATTGATTTTAGTTGTCGCTTTTTTGCGCCGAGGGAGGATGTCCGCCCCCGGAGCGCATCAAGGCAAAGTTAAGGTTTTTCGTGGGATTTTGCTAAATTTGTAGGATTTTTGCCTCTCCCCGCAGGGGTTTGGGATACAATAGAAAGGGAACGGAATGGTTTCCCATCCTGATGCAAGAATATAAATATATAATACACAATAGATTATGAAAAAGTTAGTAGTAAGTGTTGCGGCTCTTTTGATGGTAGCCGTCACTAGTTTCTCTCAGACGCAGCTTCCCAATGACCCCGAAGTCAGGGTGGGGAAACTCGAGAACGGAATGACCTATTACATCCGTCACAACGACAAACCTGCCCAGAGGGCTGAGTTCTACCTCGCCACAAATGTCGGCGCCATTCAGGAGACCCCGGATCAGGACGGTCTTGCGCACTTCCTTGAGCATATGTGCTTCAACGGAACCAAGAATTTCCCCGAGAAGGCCCTGCTGGAATACCTCCAGAGGATTGGAGCGGAGTTCGGACGCAACATCAACGCGGCGACAGGAGTTGAAGAGACCACCTATATGCTCAACAACATTCCTGTGACCCGCGAGGGAATCATCGACACCTGCCTTCTGGTTATGCACGACTACTCCCATTTCGTGACCTGCGACCCGGTGGAGATTGACAAGGAAAGGGGCGTAATTCTGGAGGAAAGGCGCGCAAGGAGAACTGCTTCCTGGAGACTTCACGAAAAGTCCCTTCCTTATTATTATGGAGACAGCAAATACGCCACCTGCACCCTTATCGGAAGCGAGGAAAACCTCAAGACTTTCAAGCCGGAGAGCCTTCTTAATTTCTACCACACCTGGTACCGTCCTGATCTTCAGGCGCTTATCGTTGTGGGAGATGTGGACGTGGACCAGATTGAGGCCAAGATAAAGACGACTTTTGCAGACATCCCTGCAGCCGTTAACCCTCAGCCTAAGGCTGTTATCACAATCCCGGCAAACGAGAAACCGCTTGTTGCGGTGCTCACCGACCCCGAGTGCAGCAGCAGTTCAATAGAGGTTCTCTGGAGGACCGGAGCGGACCCGGAATTTTACAACAGCACAGACCTCGGTTTCCTCACCGACTTGACGAAGGCTATGGCCTCAATGATTATGTCAGAGCGCTTTGGCCGGATCACAAGCAAACCTGGCGCACCTTTCCTCGGAGCATATCTCGGAGCGGGAAACCTCTGCGAGACCTGTCAGGCGACGGAAGGTCAGGTTGCCTTCAAGGACGGAGAATATGAGACCGCTTTCAGGGCATTCCTTACCGAGATTGAGAGGATGAGACGCTACGGTTTCACTCCTTCCGAGCTTCAGAGGGCGAAGGACAACATCCTCAGCACCTACGAAAAGGCAGTCGAGGCCGCAAGCAGCCGCAAGAATGCGGATTTTGTGAGACCTCTCATCGACAATTTCTTCGACAACGATGCATATATGACCCCCGAGACCCGCTATGAGACAGCGAAACAGTTGCTTTCTCAGGTGCCGGACGACATTTTCAATCTTGCGGCAAACGCATTCTTCGACGGCAGAAGTATTTCAATCATATATAAAGCCCCTGAGAAGGAAGGTCTCACGCATCCTACTCCTGAGGCCCTCGAGGCCATTATGGACGAAGTCGCAGCCTCCGAGATTGAAGCTCCTACCGAGGAGAGCGTAGCCTCAGAGTTCGTCGATCCGTCCTCTCTCAAGGGTTCAAAGGTCAAGAAGACTTCCGAAGGACTTTACGGCTCAACCGTCTGGTTCCTCAAGAACGGAGCGAAGATAGTTGTCCTCCCTACTGACTATAAGAAGGATCAGGTGCTCATAAGCCTCTACAAGAACGGCGGCGTGACCCTCATCAGCGACGACGACCTCCCTTCATTCGAGGAGAACATCTACACTCTTTTCCAGCGCAACAGCGGAATTTCCTCCTTCTCTTCAACCGAGGTCAGCAAGATGCTCACGGGAAAGAATGTCTCTGTTTCATCCAACATTTCCTCCATCCGTCACGGCATCTCCGCCGTCAGCACGCCTAAGGATCTTGAAACTGCCTTCCAGCTGATTTACCTGAACTTCGCAGACCCGCGTTTCGACCCAGAGGAATATGAAGTCGGAATCGAGCAGATCAAGGCGGTGCTCCCGAACATCGAAAAGCAGCCTAACTTCAAGCTCCAGAAGGAGATAGGAAAGGTTGTCTATGACAAGAACAAACAAAGAAACATAGAGCTCAACGACTCCACCCTCGCAAAGGCCAATCTTGCAACAATCGAGCGGGTTTACAGAAGCCTTTTCAAGGACGCCGCAGGACTTACGATGGTGGTTGTGGGAAATGTAGATCTCGAGACTCTCAAGCCTCTGTGCGAGAAATACATAGGTTCCATTCCTAAGGGGAAGAAAGCTACGTCCTGGAAAAACAACAGCCCGGAGATTGCAAAGGGCGAAGTCATCGACCACTTCGCGGTGGAAATGAAAACCCCTAAGAACACAGTGGTTCAGCTCTACACCGCAGAAATTCCGTATTCGACCAAGAGTTCCGTTCTGCTCAAGGCGGCGAACTACATCCTCGATATGATTTATGTGGAGACTCTCCGCGAGGAGGAAGGCGGCACCTACGGGGCATCCTCATCAATGTCCCTCTCCGCCCAGCCGAAGAATTTCGCCCAGATTCAGGTCGTGTTCGAGACCAATCCGGAGCAGTCCGCTCAGCTCATCTCCCTTGCAAAGGAGGGCCTCAGAAAGCTTGCATACGAGGGACCTACCGAGGAGCAGATGACCCGCACAATCGAGAACTTCAAGAAGGGCATTCCGGAGAAGAGAATCAACAACTCCTACTGGCTCGGGAATCTCCTCGCATACGAATATCGCGGAGTGAACTACGACGCCGAGTATGAGGCCGCAGTGAACGAGATTTCAGCCGAGGGCATTCAGGCCGTTCTCCA